>JAAYBO010000287.1 GCA_012730095.1 Clostridiaceae bacterium | reverse complement strand
TTCCCATTTAAGTTTTTTATTCCATGCCCAGAAAGGGGTGCACCGGTATTCCGATGTGGGGTTGTTAAAAAGGGACTCGTTAAACTTTTCAATATTTTTCTTATACAGCACTGTAAACCCTCCTGAAAAGAACCAGTCGTTTACATTATTTTTATTATAATATACTTTTAGTGCAATCAACACAGCGATAATAAACAATGTTACCGCAAGGAGTGCAAGAAAGACTGTCTGATTGATATACAATGCTATAAGCATCGCAAAGGCAAATGATAAAAGGGTAATTTTTATGCCAAGGCCGCCTATTTTTGAATCAATCAGCTATAGTTCAAATCGAAAATATATGGTTTTTTCCGCATTTAGTCATAGGGTATATAAACCAAAACAGTCGAAACAGGCGCTCATTCCTTTTTCATGCTTTCCTTCAAAGCGTTTACCTGCTGCATGATTTCAGGAATGCTTTCTTCCATAAGCTCCTTATAGAATTCTTCATAATTATAGGTTAGATCTTCGATGTCACATTCCCTGATGTCCTTTACGTATTTTTCAAGGGTTTTTAAGCTTCTTTCATAAGCATGGAAGCTGTTGGCGGTATGGGTGTAGCTTCCGACCGGATAACCGAGGTTGGCCGCCGCTTTTCTCTGTAATGCTATAAAGCCCACCGCATTCATAAAGGTTGCCTGAACTGCATCGTTCGATCGCATCATTATCTTCATGTGCAGTTTGTCATCACGGATAAAGAATTGAATTGATTGCAGGCAAGCCGGGTGCGTGTTAGAAGTGTCCACTTCAAAATCGCGGATATTCATGACGGCCCTGCGGGTATAAGGGTTCTTCTTCAATTCCGAATATATCCAGGGTAATTGATGTGCAAACCTTTGGTGGTACGTATATTCCCAGCAGTTTCCGTCACCTATTTTAAAATCAAGAATGCCGTCAACGATTTCCATTGTGTACTGCTGCAGTTCCCGGTGACCGCCGGGAAACAATTTGGATATGAATGGTTCCGCTGTAGCGTTCTCAACATAAAAGGTCAGGGATGTTTCCAGCATATTCGTATCATAGTCCGGACATGGAACCTTAGAGCCCTCCTGGTACAATTTCACCAGTGACTTATGATATGCCTCGGGTAAGGTTTTTCCTTCTACAAGATGGTGTTTCATCGTTTGACCCTCCCAAAAATTATTAAAATGTAATGAGTTTTTTTTTGCTATTTTCAAAATACCATACGCAATTAATAGTGTCAATTTTATGTACGCGCGGGTCCGTATTCTTAGATCCGGGTATTATAAGTTAGTCAGACAAAAAGGCAGAATGCTCAAAAAAAGCGGCAGTATGGACATCGGCGTAATAATACCAACGATATCCAACCCTTTTTATGCCCCTATTGTTCCTGGAATCGAGCTTGAAGCAGAAAAAAGAGGGTATAAACAGCGGCTGAAAAATATGCAATGACTTCGGTAAAAATAAAGGTCTTGATTTTTTGTTAGGAAATATATAAAATATACTTATAATAAGTAGGTGTATAATTTATAGTATACTAATATTTAATCGTAAACAAATTTATAGTACAATATAAAATAGGGTGAGATTGATGGCTTTTATTTCTGAAGAGCAAGTTATAAGGGTATTGCAGCAATATAATCCGTGGTGGAGAAATCCAAAAACAATCAGGGAACATTCACGCCCTCAGAAAAGGTTTGCTTATCATGAGGCAATGAACGTGATCTCCCATCCGTCAATTAGAAGATTTGCATTATTATCGGGTGCAAGGCGTGTCGGTAAAACTACAATCATGTATCAAATGATGGAATCTTTGATGGAGCATGGAATTCCGCCCGTTAATATACTATATGTTTCTTTCGACAATCCAATCATCAAACTTGTTACTATCGATGATGTTATTAATATTTATGAATCTTTATATCCAATCCAAGGAAAAAGATATCTCTTTTTTGATGAGGTCCAGTACACGGATAATTGGGAACTATGGATGAAAGTGCTTTACGATACTCGGGAGAATATAAAATTGGTTTCTACAGGCTCAGCGAGTCCTATACTTGAAAAAAGAACGGCGGATAGCGGCGCGGGCAGATGGACGATTTTAAAGGTACCAACCTTGTCATTTTACGAGTATTGTGAACTTTTGCAATTAGCTGACCGTCCTGTTATAAGTAGTGCTGTAAAGTTAATTAATCTAGTAAATTTGACAAAAGCTGAACTATTTGATCTATTTAATCGTTTTTCTCCGCTTAAGCGGCATTTTAACCGTTATTTGACCATCGGTGGGTTTCCGGAACTTGTATTGTCCGATGATGACGCCTATGCGCAAAGAATACTTCGTGAAGACGTTGCCGACAAAGTAATAAAACGTGATGTTTTATCATTGTTTAGTGTACGAAATCCACTATTACTTGAAAAGCTTTTTTTGTATTTGTGTATAAACTCATCAGAGATTTTTAATGCTCAGAAAGCCTCGAAGGAGTTGGAAAATATAAGTGTGATTACATTGGAAAACTACATTGGCTTTTTAGAAAATTCAAATCTGATTTACCGTTCCAACCCAATTAATGTCGGAAGCAAAGGAGCGCTTAAAGGAAGACCTAAAATCTACATTGCAGACGCTGCTATACGGAATGCGGTACTGATGAAAGGTGATGTGCTGGCTGATGAAAAGGAAATGGGTATTATTGCTGAAACCACAGTATTCAAGCATATCATATCGTTCTACCAGGGTTCTTCGGCACGCATCGGTTATTTCAGAAAACTGAAAGACAATCAAAAAGAGGTTGATATTGTCATAGAACTGCCCATGGAAAAAATCCTGTGTGAAGTAAAATACCGTAACGACACTTCCTTAAGTACTTCAGATGCTATTGTGGAGCTATCGTCCGATGATAAGGCAAAAGTGACAAATGCTTTCCTTATCACAAAGAGGCTTACGGATTGTGGTATTTGTAAACATAAAACGCATACTCCAATACTAAAAATACCGGCATTGCCGTTCCTGTATCTGCTTGGTAAAGCTGAAGCCGAGGGGTTGGACAGTTAACGCAAAGTTATTGACATGCTTATTCCTTTACCATCCCAGAAATGAAATCAATTTTACTCTGCTTTCAAAATACCAATACGTAGTTAATAGTGTCAATTTTTCGTTTTTACCTTTTAATTTTTTACTATAATCCTTTAAAGATACCAATATATCCGATATAATCAAAAGAAAAGATAATGAAATGGTGGTTTTTATATGAAAGTATACCAGCAGCTTTTGAACGGTGATAAGGCTTTGGCGGTAGTGGGGCTTGGTTATGTCGGAATGCCGCTTGCAATAGAGTTTGCAAAAAAAATAAAGGTAATAGGATATGATAAAAGCGAATACAAGATAAATTGCTATAAAAGAGGAATAGACGCAACCGGTGAAGTGGGAGATGAGGCTATCAGAAACACAACGGCGTTGTTTTCGGATGACGACAGTGTTCTTGATAATGCGTCATTTTATATTGTTGCGGTGCCAACCCCTATCGCGGAGGACAAAACGCCGAATCTGTCCTTTCTGATTAATGCAAGCAGGGATGTAGGAAGGCATTTGAAAAAAGGTGATATTGTTGTTTTCGAATCCACCGTATATCCGGGGGTTACAGAGGAAATATGCGTTCCGGTATTGGAGAAAGAATCCGGTCTTGTCTGCGGGGCGGATTTCAAGGTTGGATATTCACCGGAGCGTATAAACCCAGGCGACAGGGTACACACGGTAACAAAGGTATTAAAGATCGTGTCCGGAATGGACGAGGAATCGCTGGAAGAAATATCACAGGTGTATTCAATAATAGTTGAAGCCGGTGTATACAAGGCTGAAAGCATAAAGGTTGCCGAGGCGGCAAAGGTTATTGAAAATACGCAGCGTGATTTGAATATTGCGCTTATGAACGAGCTTTCGATCATTTTCAATAAGATGAATGTAAACACTAAGGCTGTCCTTGAAGCGGCGGGTACGAAATGGAACTTTCTTAAGTTCACCCCCGGCCTTGTGGGAGGCCACTGCATCGGCGTTGATCCGTATTACCTTGCGTATAAGGCACAGCAATTGGGCTATCATCCGGAGGTTATCCTCGCTGGCAGGCGGATTAATGATGTTATGGGCAAATATGTGGCGGAGAATACCGTTAAGCAGCTAATTAAGGCAGACAAGCAGATTAAGGGCGCAAAAGTTCTTATTATGGGTTTTACTTTCAAGGAGGACGTGCCCGATGCAAGAAATACAAAGGTTGCCGATATTATTAATGAACTGAGCGAGTATGGGATAAAGGTTTATGTTACCGATCCTGTTGCGGACAGGGAAGAAGTTATGCGTGAATACGCTTTAGATATACACGACTTTGATGAAGTGAACGGAATTGACGCGGTAATACTTGCGGTTGCCCATAAACAATACAGGGAAATTCCGATAGAACGGCTGAAGGAAAAATACTCAAACGGTGCGAAGGTGTTAATGGACGTAAAAGGCGTTTTTACGCCCATTGAAGCTGAACGCCAGGGCTTTTTGTACTGGAGCCTTTAAGGAGGGGGAAAAAATATGCTGAAGGAATTTAAAAATTTCGCGGTTAAGGGAAATGTGCTTGATCTGGCAATCGGTGTTATTATCGGCGGCGCTTTTGGTAAAATTGTAACTTCGCTGGTCAATGATATAATAATGCCGTTGTTTGGCGTTATTCTTGGAAAAATTAATTTAAAGCAGCTTAAGTGGATTGTGCAGCATGCGGATGAGAGCAAGGAACTGGCCGAACTTTCCGTGATGTATGGCAACTTCTTGCAGAACATTGTGGATTTTTTAATTATATCTTTTTCAATATTTATGTTTATAAAACTGCTGGATTCGCTTAAGAAAAAAGAGGAGGAAAAGGCTCCGGCTCCGGAACCGCCGAAACCTTCAAAGGAAGAACTGCTTTTGGCAGAGATCCGGGACTTACTTAAAGAAAAAAACAGTGAAGCGATTGATTAATATACTGTGAGAGGCGATTATATATAAATGGACAAAAATTTGCCGTGGTATGCCGTATTTGTGAAAACAGGAGAGGAAAATAAGGTTAAGCAGCGCCTGGATTACCGGTTTAAAGGTAATCCCTCCGTATTGGTTCCAAAGAAAATAATAAAGGAAAGAAAACACGGTAAATGGTATCGTCGTATCAGGAACCTTTTTCCCGGCTATATATTCATTCATGGGGTTCTTGATGCGAATAATTATAAAAATCTTTGGCAGGTGCCGGGCCTTTACAAGCTCCTTTGTACCGACAGGGAGCCGGTCAGGATTCCAAGGAACGAAATAGAGGTTTTCAGCCACCTGTTTGACAAAGATGATATGATACAGGAATCGGATATATTTATGCAGGGCGACAAGGTTGTAATAGTAAGCGGCCCTCTGACAGCGTTGGAGGGAAAAATACTTAAGGTCGACAAAAGAAAGGGGCGGGCTCGCGTGCTTATTTCCTTTCTTGGTGAGGAACGGGTAATAGATCTTGGTGTGAATTTTATTCAACCGGCAGGCAACGGATGATTGCGGCGCTTTAAAAGTTTCCCTTCATTGAAACGTATCCGGTTGTTCGGCGTCGTTGTACTGCTTGCCTGTGTGTTGAAATTGCCAAGCAGTCTTTGTGTTTATTATTAAAATTCCGGCCAATAAAGCATATGCCGGGGAAAAGAAGGTAATGGTTATGGATAATGCCGCGTTGAAATCTCTGGTCGACAAACTTATGGAAAACATTGAAAAGGTTATTGTGGGAAAAAGTAACGTTATCCGTCAGTTAATTATTAGCCTGATATGCGGCGGTCACGTCCTTGTAGAGGATGTGCCGGGTACGGGTAAGACTCTTCTTGCAAAAACCTTAAGCAGATCACTTGATTTAGCGTTTAATCGTATTCAGTTTACACCGGATTTGCTTCCGTCGGATATTACGGGAATACACTATTACAACCAGAAGCAGGGCGAGTTTGTTTTCAGGAAAGGCCCTGTGTTTACAAATATTCTTTTGGCCGATGAAATAAACCGGGCAACGCCAAGGACGCAATCCAGCCTTTTAGAGTGCATGGAGGAAAGGCAGGTTTCAATAGACGGGCAAACTCACCCGCTTGAAGCTCCGTTTATGGTAATTGCGACGCAAAACCCGGTGGAAACCCTTGGAACATTTCCGCTGCCGGAAGCCCAGCTTGATCGTTTTCTGATGAAATTGTATATGGGGTATCCCGAAACCGCGGACGGTGTTGAAATCCTGAAAAGGTTCAGGCACGAAAGCCCTTTTCCGGTTCTTAAGCCTGTTGCGGATAAAGAAGATTTTCGCGAAATTAATGATATATTCAAAAACACGTATGTCAGCGAGGATATATACTTATATATAATACAGATTGTTGAAGCGACGAGAAAGCATCCCGACATACTTCTTGGCATCAGTCCCCGCGGAAGCCAGGCACTGCTTAGAACAAGCCAGGCCCTTGCTGCCGTCAGCGGGCGCGATTACGTTACACCTGACGATGTTAAGCAAATGGCGAAGCCGGTGCTTGCACACCGTATCGTCGCCAGGCATGCCGGAAGTGACAGCGGCATACCTGTGCAGCATGCCATAATTGATCAAATTTTAAATCGCATCCCGGTACCTTCCGAAGAAAGCCTTATGAACCGTACGGGAGGCCGGTAATTTATGTGGGTGTATAAGCTCATTTTAGCGGCGGTTGCCGTAATTCTTATTGAGGCATATTTAACAACCAAATACGGCCTTTCAAGGGTAAGCCTTGAAAGAAGCTTCGATACAATGCACGCGAACTTCGGGCAGAGTATTCATATGATTGAAAAAATAAGCAACAGAAAACTGCTTCCGGTACCGTGGCTGAAGGTGGAATCCAGAATAGACGCAGGTCTTAGGTTCGGACTCCAGGAAGATATGAACATACTGCAGGACGAGTTCCATATCAGCGCCTTCTGTATGATGCCCTACACGCGTATCATACGCACGCATACAGTTAAATGCACGAAAAGAGGATATTATCATTTAAAGTCTGCCGCGCTGACATGCAGGTCGATTACGGGTAACGTTATAACAATGAGCGATATAACAACCGACGCGAGGCTGTATGTTTTCCCAAGAATCTTGAAGCTTCCCGAGCTGAATCTGCCCTCCCACAGTTGGCAGGGGGATAATGTTGTAAGGCGCTGGATTTTAGAGGACCCGTTTATAAGGGCTGGAGTGCGGGAATATACAACCTCCGATCCTATGAAGAACATTAACTGGAAAGCATCGGCACGTTTTGGAACACTTTATGTCAATCAATACGAACCTACCGCGCGGCACAGGCTCATGATTTTATTAAATGTTGATACAAAGCCGTACCAATGGACGATTACGGATGAGCCCGAGCGTGTGGAGTATGGTATTTCGGTTGCCGCAACGATACTTGAGTATGCGTTTAAGAACGTTATAGAGGCTGGTTTCGGTTCGAACGCGTTTTTAAAGGATATGGAAAAAAGTCCGATAAGAATCAACCCGACAACCAGCAATCAGCACCGCGTTATGATTTTAGAAAACCTTGCCAGGATGGTTATCCTAAGGAGTGTAAGTTTCCCCGCCCTTTTGGAGCAGGAACTTGAAAGGAATCCAAACCATACCGATTACCTTTTGATTACCGCGGTGGTGGATCAGGATATTCAAGATCGTATATACCGTTTAAGGGCGATGGGAAATGCTGTTGAGATATTGAAGATATAATTTTGGGAGTATTTAAAAATGAAAAAGCAGGTTTTATTAAGGTGGTTATGGACTATCCTCGAATACCTTATGGTTTTCCCTATTGTTTTAATAATATCGGGTTTTACATTTAATAAAAATGTCCAGGTATTGTTTACGCTGTTACTGCCTTTCCATATGCTTGTTTCGATTATTATTACGATGGTTTTGAAAAGGTTCAGGAATTTGATTATTACAATTATCACTGCGCTTTATGTTGCCGGAGTAACCGCGCTGTGGATAGCTGCCGCTCCTTTGGGAACAATTGAAGAAATTAGCGTGACGATATTATCAACCTGCTTTTTTTTCATTTGGGGAATAAGGGCGGGAATTGGAACAAGCGGCCGCAATTTGTTTTTTTACTCCGCAGGGCTTATTGTACATGGCATATCAATATTTTTAATAAATAATTCGCCTGCTCTTAAGCATCTTATCGCAACGGCCTTTGTGGCTGCCGTTATTTATGTGCTAACAGGCTTACCGATTGCAAACAGGCGTTTCCTTCTGCTTGAGACCAGGGAAAAAAGCAGTTTGAAAATTATACCGGGTTCGGTAATACGCGGTAACAGGATCATTATAACAGGGCTTATTGCATTAATACTTCTGCTTTCGCTTTGGAAAGCACTTGTAAACGCGGTGGTTTTTATTGCAAATGGAATTGCTTTTGTTATCGGAAAGATTATTGATTTTTTGGCTTCGCTGTATCAGTCTTCCGGTCCGGAGCCAAACGCTCCGGGAATGGAAAATATACCACTTCCTCCCGCTGAAGAGAGCAGATCGATTATAACCGTTATACTAAATGTCCTGTCTATCCTTTTTGTGCTTTTTATTTTATTTTTAATAATACGTTATATTGTTAAAAATTTTAAAAGAATATGCAAGGCTGTACAGGATGTGATATCAGGTATACTTGGAAGTTTTAAGAGGTGGGGCGCGGCAGAGCAGGGTTATTTCGACCGGCAGGAGTCAATCTTGAAAACGGAGCTGCCGAAAAAACCGTCAATAATTAAAAGAATATTCAAACGGGAACCTAAGTGGAGGGATATGAAGGACAATGCCTCCCGTGTCAGGTTTATTTATATGAAATTTGTTACCGAAAACATACGCAGAGGCTTTAATTTTTCATGTACGGATACCCCGGCTGAAACAATAAAACGAATTGCCGACAGAAACAAACAGGACATAAAGGTTCATGAGAAAATAAAAGACGTATATAACAGCGCACGTTATTCAGGTATAATGCCCGGTGACGAAACGGTAAATGAGCTGAAAAGTGCGTATCTGAAGTAATTTATATATCTTCGTCTATTATATAGGTAATGAAATTGTTGATAAGCTTCAGCTTTTTTTCGCCGCAGAGCTTGAGCTTTTGATTAATTTGAGAAACGAGCTCTTCATTAGAGTCTTTTGTTATGCCTAAGAGGACATAATCCGGAGTTACGTCAAGTTGTTCACATACTTTCATAAGGGTTTCTATGCTTGGTATGGAATGGCTGTTTTCGATATTTGAAATGTGGTTATTGCTAAGGCCTGTGGCCTCCGAAATTTCTTCCTGAGTTAAGTTAAGTATCTTCCTTCTTTTTGCAATACGCCTTCCCATTTCTCTATAATTTATTTCCATGTATATCACCTAATTAAAACTGTAACAACTAAATTGAGTTTACGTAATAGTCTATAAAAGTAATATTACACTTGCATTTGTAAAATATACGCGGTATAATAAAATAACGGGAAAAATTGTTAAGGAATCTATAGCCTGCTCTTCCATAATTAGAAAGAAAAAAGGTTTAAGATTCAATGGAACAGGAGAAATGCTCTGATGAAAATAGGAATATGCGATGATATGCCAATTTTGCAGGACGTTATAGAATCATATATCCGTGCTTATGAAAAACAGAAAGGCCTGTCTTTTCAAATCAATAAGTTTTCCAGCGGTGAAGAACTTATTAATGAATATGAAAATGGCAGTTCATATGACCTGTTGTTTCTTGATCAGAAAATGAAAGAACTTACAGGGCTTGAAACTGCGCGGCAAATACGTAAACACCACTCGCCCGCTTCATGCGGCATAGTGTTTGTAACGTCCTCCGACAACCATTATCAGTTCAAAGCTGTGCAGCCATTAAAGGTAATTGCCAAACCAGTATCGATGGAGACAATAAGCGAAGTATTAAACACGGTAACAAACCGGGAAACAACTCCAATTAATGCGTAAATATAGTATAAACCTTATATTGATCAGTCCAATTATTGACTCTGTTCTGATTACCGTTCGGAATTGACACATTCCAAAACCTATAGTAAAATAGTCTACGTGATATGCGCCCGTAGCTCAGCAGGATAGAGCACAAGTTTCCTAAACTTGGTGTCGCACGTTCGAATCGTGTCGGGCGTACCAGGGGTTTCAAGAGAATTGAAGCCCTTTTTTCATGACTTTGCTGCACTCTATGTTCCTTATTCACGCCTTGGATTTTTCCAATATTATAATATATCATATTATATCGGATAGACAAGCATTATTTGTTATAATGTGGTATAAATTGTAGAAAACTCAAATATAATATGATAGATAATAATGATGTGTTTTTTTTTGATCTAAAACGGTATTTTAGTGTAGGTGTTTTTTGTCATGCCTTTATTAACTCTGTAAAGTTCTCGGACAGGATATTTGTTGGTTCTGCTTTCGGAAACGACGATATCGATGTATTCTTCGGGAAATTTCAGGCAATAGCTGCAGCCTCGTGAAGATATCTTGCAGGGTAAAGAGATTACCTCAAAAACAAGGCCCATTTTTTCAAAATGTCTGCACATTTTTATGGTATAATTTCCGGAATCATAAACAGCAAGACAGTCCATCCGTCCCAATCCCTTTTTTTGTTCACCTGTATATATGATATACAGATTAATCCGTATGGTGAGTACATTTTGTGTCCGGGACAAGCTCTGATAACTTGATTTCATTTTTAAGCGAATCCTTTATTAACTCAACAAGCGGTCTGTTTCTTGAATAAAGGCACGTGTCATTATCGCTTCCTGTAATGCTTCCGGTTAGCACGTACGATGAATCCGCAATAAGTCTCACCTGCCCCGATGGCTTTTCAATCCTGTGTACGATAGCGCCTTTAAGGTCAGCTTTTCCTGATATGATTGCTACTACTTTAAGTCCTCTTTTTATAGCTTCCTCCAACTCGTTTTTCATAAAAGGAAGTTCTTTTTCCGATATCGAAACATATACCCTTTCCTTTGTATTGATGATAATATTTCTTATTTTGTCAATTATATGCTTGAATCCCGTTATTGTTATATATGGTTCGGACGCCTTTCTTACCTTGGGGCACTCATCTATTATTTTATTGGTTATTTCCTGCATATTAACAATAATGTTACAGCAGTATTCATTCACAGGTACTGCCGTATAATGCGGTACGGCGCCTTCAATTATATACGCCGCTCCTTTATCGACCATTGCGGCTAAGGCCTGATACGCGTTTGCTCTGGGAATACCGGTAATTTTAGCGGCTTCATACCCCGTAAGCTCCCCTTCCCTGCAAAGCGTGACATACAGCTCGGATTCATGTCTTGTAAGGCCTGTTTTCATTAAACACTCTATAAGATTCAAGTTATCACCTTCTTAGTGGTTTTACTTACTACCACTATATAATAATATTTAATGTAATACAATACAGTTTAATGCGTCAATGACAATTATGCTCAACATTTAAGGTTGAACATTAATCAATAATTGTATATCATTAATGTATCACCGCATAACGAAGATGCTGCCGGAATCATACAGGTTTTAACACTCTTAAGGGACTATCTTTATCACTTCGCATGGAATTTGTTAATAATGTGAATTGATATTGCCAAGCAATACGCAGAATAAATCACGAAGATGAATTAACAAACATGCTTCGGAGAAAAAGTTGGGACTGAGGGTCGGAGGAGTATTATGGCACTGACCGGTTCGAAAGTAAAAATCCGTTTAGTATTAATTTGCATTATACTTGGTACGATACCGACTTTAATTGTCGGTATATTCTCGGTGTACAAAGGTGCGCAGGCCATTCAGAATAAAGTTGACGAAGGCAATATGAGAAATCTTGTCCAGGTGCAGATGTCGGTGGAACAGCTTTTGTACACTGCTGATCACATCATGCTTCAATTTATTGAAACACCAGCGGTAAAATCAAGTTTACAGGTTGATATGACGGGAGACGAATTCAAGATATTCAACACGGTTGAGGATGCGATAAACAATTTGCCTACATACAGCCTTGGGGCAAGCGAAATATGCTTTGCAAATCTCCAAAAGGGATGGGCTATTGATAACAGCGGGATATACAAGCTTGAAAGTTATGTTGCGAGCAGATACCTGAACGAATTTATTAAAAGGCCGGAGTCTTCGTTCTGGATTGACGAACTTGCCATGAAAACAGCGGGTATAATTAGTGAGTCCGAAGATATGGATTGTATTTGCCTTGTTAAGAAATGGCCGCTGTTTATTCCAAATCCGTCTTATATAGCCATTTTGAAAATACCGCATAGTAAATTCGCAAGCCTTATTTCAAACAATGAAAGCCTCGGAGAGGTAATGATAATCGGAGATAATGGGTACGTGATTGCCCATCCGGACAAAGAAGAGTGGGGTAAGGACTATAATTCGGAGACATATTATCAGAAACTGTCCGGTTTACCAGATAAGCAGGGGAAATTCACCATTGGAATAGATAATGTCGATTACAGTGTAAACTATTTAAAATCGGGCTACAATGGCTGGACGTACGTTTCGATTACTTCGCTTGCGGATGTTACAAAAGATTCAAAGGCTATCGGATGGTTTACATTTATAGCATGTATGACGGTAATCGTCGTTGTAAATTTGGCAGCTTTTATTATATCAGACCGGATATACAAACCTGTGGAAAAGATATACAAGCTTTTGGTGGGAGCACAGGAACGCGACACCTATAAAAAACAGGATGAATTCAGGCTCATTGAGGAGCGGATAAATTTTTTAATGAAAGACAACAAGAGGATGAATAAGCAGTTGTCGGTTCAGTTCAGCCAGCTTAAGGAATTTTTTATCTTAAAGCTTATTTTAAGCGGGATGGATCAGAGCACTGTGGATTCAAGAATAAGGCTGTATGGTTACCCTGATCTCGAAACGCCGATGTGTGTTCTGGTAACAAGAATCGATACGTTTGAGGGAACGATATACAGCGACGGGGATAAGGATTTGATGCTGTTCGCAGTTAACAATATTGCGGGGGAACTGCTTGAGGAAGTAATTATTTTAAAGCCTGTCGTAGTTGAAGAATACCAGGTTACAATAATTAAAACAGCAGGCAGCCGATTTGAAGATATAAAAGAAGCAGCTTTCAAAGCGGCGGAAAAGCTTCAGGATGTTGTTAAAAAGATGCTGAATATCTCTGTAAGCATTGGAATAAGCGAACCCATTTATACATATAGGGATATACATAAAGGGTATAATGAATCGGTGGAAGCCTTAAAGCACCAGTTAAGTCTTGGATATAAAGCGATAATATTTTACCGGGATATCAGAGAATTGGGGAGACTAAATCCCGTTTTTCCGGATAAACTTGAAGAAGAGCTCCTGGATGCTGTAAAAACCTGTTCTTTCGAAAAAGCAAAAGAGATGCTTCACCAGTTTATAAGCCGTGTATTTATGGTGGAAGCAAGCAGGTATGAATATCAGGTTTCCCTTGTCAGGCTGCTTACCGATCTTGTGCTCATTCTGAAAGAATCCGGAGAATCGAACGACATTATCGTAAAAGACGGAATATCGGTATATGAAAAACTATTTGCTTTAAAAACAGCCGAAGAGATAGAGAAATGGTTTTTAACAGAAATAATTAAGCCAATTATAATGCATATCGAAAATTCCGAGAAGAAGCAGTACAAAAAAATAGTCGAAGGGGTTTTGAACATTATACACGATGAGTATCACACCGAATTAACCCTTGAAGACTGTGCGTCAAGGCTGAATTACCATCCAAGCTATATACGCAGGATATTAAAAAATGAAGCCGGAATTGTGTTTAGTGACTACCTCGCCCAGTACAGGATCGATATGGCAAAAAGATGGCTGCTTGAAACAAATATGAAAATATCGGAAATTGCGGACAGGTTAAAGTATAAAAATTCGGAAAACTTCATTCGCTTTTTCAAAAAAATAACTGGAGTCACACCGGGGAAATACAGAAAAATAAATTAGTATACATAAACAGGAAGATATAAAATTGTCGCTCAAATGACAGTTGAGTGCAATTTTGTGATGATTTTTCCGGTAATTGTTTAGCTGTGCACGTTTTACGTGACTGTTCAATATTAAAAACTGCGCCATTTCAATTTGTAGCTTATCTGACTATAGATTTCAATGATCTCCGACTGTAGAATTAAATAGGATTCCGGACAGACAAAAGACAAATGTATTATTCCGGCACCTGTAATTAGCGAAAGTTCTCTTCTGATAGAAAGAAGGACGGCTTTGCGTTCCATGCAACCGTGCGTTGAAAATAAAAAAATAGTACAAAGCAGATGACGGGGGGAGATTATACTTGGCTGAAATGTCCGCAGGAATAAAAATAAAAAATAAAAGAAAGAAACAAGGATATAAACTAAGGCAAATAAAAAAGGATCTATGGCTTTATATCCTTGTTATCCCTGGTTTGCTGCACTTTATTGTATTTAAGTATTTACCGATGTGGGGAATACTGATTGCGTTCAAGGACTATAACGCTTATTTGGGCTTTTTTGGCAGCCCGTGGGTGGGTTTTAAGCAGTTCACCGACTTTTTTACGAGCCCTGAATTTGGGCGTCTGTTTGTGAATACATTGACTATTTCGTTCTATAATTTAATTTTTGGTTTTCCAGCCCCTGTTATTATGGCGCTTATGCTCAATGAAATAAGGAAGCAGTGGTATAAAAGGACAATACAAACGCTGGTTTACATACCACATTTCATATCCTGGGTAATAATAGCGAGCCTGACGTATACGTTGTTCAATTCACAGGGAGTAATAAACAAATACATTGCCGCAATGGGAAACGAGGCAGTTCCGTTTCTTACAAGCGCGGACACGTTCAGACCGCTGATAATCGGGCAAACAATATGGAAGGAAACGGGCTTCGGAACAATCATATACCTTGCTGCACTCGCAGGTATAGACGTACAGCTGTATGAAGCCGCTGTAATTGATGGGGCGAACAGGTTTAAGCAATTCTGGCATATTACGCTTCCTTCAATAAAAGGCACAATAATAACGCTTTTGATATTAAGAATGGGGCATATCCTTGACAATGGTTTCGATCAGCTGTTTCTTATGAGTAATTCTCTGAACAGAAGCGTATCCGAGGTATTCGATGTATATGTTTACACAATGGGTATTACAAGGGGCGCATTCAGTTTTTCAACAGCTGTAGGGCTTTTTAAATCCCTGATAGGAATTGTGCTTATTTATTCGTCAAACAGGCTTGCAAAAGCAGCGGGCGAGTCAGGCATTTTTTAGCTGTTAAAACAACGAAAGAAATTGTGAGGATAAGAACGGAAAGAAAGGTGAGCGGTTTATTATGAAAAAATCATGGCAATCAAAATTATTCGATATGTTTAATACTGTTGTGCTTGGTGTTTTTGCGAGCACGACCGTTCTTCCGTTTCTCTATGTTTTGGCTTGTTCATTTGCCCCGGAGAAAGAAATACTAAGCAAGCCGTTTTTCATAATACCGTCAGAAGTGCATCTGCGTTCTTACAAATATATTTTTTCGTCCCCCACATTGCCGAGAGCGTTCTTGGTATCTTTGTTTATCACGATTTCAGGTGCGTTAACGGCAATGTTCTTTACACTGACGATGGCATACCCGCTTTCTAAAAAATATTTAGTGGGAAGAAATGTTTTATTGGGGCTTGTAACTTTCACACTGGTATTTGGGGGAGGAATGATTCCCGGATTCCTTGTTATCAAAAGCCTTGGGTTTATAAATAAGTATTGGGCTTTGATACTTCCCGGCGCTTTAAGCACATGGAACTTGCTTGTGGTAAAGAATTTCTTTCAGGAATTGCCGCAGGAAATGGAGGATTCCGCAAGGGTTGACGGCTGCAGTGCCCTTGGTACGTTCCTAAGAATAGTTCTTCCTCTGTCAATGCCGGTTATTGCAACTTTTACTCTGTTTTACGCTGTAGGGTACTGGAACGATTACAGAAGCGCACTCCTATATACAACGAATAACAAAATGTGGCCGCTGCAGCTTGTTTTAAGGCAGATTATTCTTATGGCTGCCGGCAATATAGACGGAGCAACCTTCGATGAAGCGTATACGCAGCCTCCGCTTGAAAGTGTCAAAAACGCGGTTATAGTGTTCGGTACGGTTCCAATCCTTGCCGTATACCCGTTTTTGCAGAAGCATTTTGTAAAGGGAATAATGATAGGGGCAATAAAAGGTTAATAAATTCGCCGAATTAAATTGTTGTGCATGAAAGCGGCGCCGCGCCGGCATCGCTTCCAATAAAATTAATAGGAAAGGATGAAAAAAATGAAAAAACTTAGTATTCTTTGCATCGTAGCAGCATTTGTAATCTTACTGTCCGCATGCGTGACCCCCCCAACTGGCGGTACCACGGGTGATTCCAAACAAACCGATCCTGTGCAAGCACCCGCAAAACCAAAGGAGATAAGCATCCTTGCCATAACATTTACAGGCACTCCGATAGCTGAGGACGAACCTTCTGTTTTGGCTCTGGAAGAACTTACCGGATATGATATAACGCTTGAATTCCTTTTAAACTCAAGCTATGAGGATCAGCTCAATACAAGAATGGCTGCCGGAAATCTTCCCGCGTTGGTGGCAATTACCGGGAAAACGGCCAGCGTTATAAGCAACTGCCGGGCAGGAGCGTTCTGGGATATCACCGACCATTATAAAAATTATCCAAACCTTGCCAAAGCAAATGAAATAGTAATGAATAATATCTCAATAGACGGAAGAATTTATGGGATTTACAGGGCAAGGCCTCTTGGGAGAAACGGGATATCCTACAGAAGAGACTGGCTGGAAAACGTAGGGCTTGAAGAACCGAAAACGATGGATGAATTCTATAATATGCTTAAAGCATTTACCGAAAATGATCCTGATGGAAACAACCAGAATGATACATACGGCATGACCTGGTGTAAGTATTTTGGGCCTCTTGATCAGATAGCGGTGGCATTTGGAGCTCCGAATAAATGGGGTGTGGGAGCAGACGGAAAATTGGTACCGTATTTTGACACTCCCGAGTTTATGGATTCAATGAAGTATATGAAAAAACTTTACGATGAAGGCCTGATAAACAAGGACTATGCCGCTCTTGAAACATCCGACTGGACGAAAGATTTCCAGAACAGCAAATCCGGTGCGCATATAGACGTAACTGATCAGGCATGGCGTTTCCAGAAAAAATTCATTGATGAGATGCAGATGCCCGAGGATATTGTATGGGTAATGGGAATGCCCGAAGGACCAAAAGGCAAAAAGATTCTCCCGACATCGGGACATGCTGGTTTTGTTGCAATCAGCAAGGATGGGGCTCCGACAGAGCAGGATATGAAAGATGCCCTGAATTTCCTTGACATATGCAATACGAAGGAAGGACAGAACATATTGAACTGGGGCATTGATGGTGTCCATTACGACTTGAACGAAAAAGGCGAGGCAACAAGAAGAACATTTGCAACAGACCCAAGAGAAGGCTTCAACCAGTTTATGACAAATGTAATTGACGGTCTGCTTATCCAGGAGGCTATGCAGCCTGTACAGCAGAGACATGTCGAAGTGCAGCTGGAAAATATACCATACTGTGTCGCAAATCCTGCCGAGCCGTTGACATCCAATACCTATGCGGATAAGGGAGCTCAGCTTGATCAGTTGATTACCGACGCAAGAAATAAATTTATTGCCGGACAGATTGATGAAGCCGGGTTTAAGGGTGAGGTTGAAAAGTGGTATGCCCAGGGTGGACAGCAAATAGTTGAGGAATATACGGACGCATACAATGCAGCGAAATAACAATTCCTGATTCATATATGCTTTGGCAGCTATCCTTATTACAGGATATAGCTGCCAAAGCAGCTTTTACAGCCATTTGAGCGCACGATAACACGAATAAACACGCGAAGCAGGACCCGCGGAAATAATGTTTAGAAATTGTCTTATGAATTTTTTGTACAATAGTTCAAAAAACAATGTTATAATAAGCATATGGAAGAAACCAACATTTCTGATTACACCGTAAAAAGACAGCGATAAGCCTAAAGATATATTGCCGATAACCTCGCTTTTGTTAGGGGCTGAACTTTATGTCAAAGTGTGCCGTCATGGCTTATAAAAAAATTCTCGTTTTTGTTATTCCTGTACTCCTTATTGTTAGTATGACAGGATGTAAGACTGCACGTGCAAACGGCAGTAATAAGGATTATAAGGACGATTATTCAAGCCTAATACAGCCTGTTGAAATGAAGTTAGTGCTTGGGTATTCCGAAGAAGCGCCGTCAAAAGACAACCTAATAATTAGTGAGCTTAATAAGCTGGCTAACGCGGATATAAATATAGAGTGGACTCCGATGGTATCATACAATGATAAATTTAATGTTTTGATGGCCTCTAATGAACATCCGGATGTAATTCTGGTTCCGGATGTTAAAAACGCCGTGTTCGTAGATGGAATAATAGCGGGAATGTTTTGGGAGCTTACCAGTTATTTGCAGGAGTATCCGGAATTAAGTCAAATAAAGCCGCTGTTGTTGAAGAACGCTTCTGTTGAAGGGAAACTGTATATAATCCCAAGAGAAAGAGCTCTGAAAAGAAAAATGGTCGTTTACAGGTCGGACTGGGCAAAGGTAGCAGGCCTGGATGCTCCCGATACCATAGATGGGATATATAATATGGCGAAGGCTTTCGCTTACGGCGATTATGACCGGAATATGCAAAATGATACAATAGGGTTTGCGTTAGGTACGGTTAATAACGAGATTGACTGTATCGATGCGCTTGTTGTTGCCTTTGGGGGTTTCAACAGGTGGGGGATTAAGGACGGCAAGGTAATACCTGCTTTTATGACTGAAGAATATTTGGAAACACTGAATTGGCTTAGGAAAATGTTTGACGAGGGTTTGATTAGCCCTGACTTTGCAATTACAAAAACGACACAGATTGTACCGGATTTCGTGGACAAGGAGAAGACAGGCCTTTGGCTTAGCTATAAGCTGCCCAACCGTTCCGATCCGGTGCTTGTGGCTAAGCAAAGAGAAGATCCGTCGATTACCCGTGAAGATGTTTTTGAGTTTGCTTTTCTTAAAGGCCCCGGCGGGAAAGAAAGAATAGCGGCGGAAACAGGAATATCAGGAGGCTTTGCGTTTTCAAAGCGTGCTGTTAAGGACGAGTCAAGACTGAGAGAGCTTTTAAGCATTTTCGATGTGATACAAAGCCGCGAGGGTCAAATACTTATCAACAACGGGGTCCCGAATGTCCACTTTGAACTGGTTGAAAACAAGTATGCAAAGGCTGTGGATCCGGCCGTTTTTAATAAGGAAGTAAGCCCTATAGGGCAGTTAGGTACCGGCGGCGGAAAAGCATATATTATTGCCGATGACGAAATTACAGTAAGGCTTGACAACGCAAGGAGGACTTTTGACGAAAGCGGTATGATATCCGACATAACGGCTCCGCTTACTTCAACTTCTTACAGCTCAAACAGCATGAATCTGCTTAGAATAATAAGCGAAGCCCAGTTTAATTATATTATGGGTAAGATTAATGAAAATGGGTGGCGAAAAGCGCTTGAAGACTGGATGTCAGCAGGGGGGGCTTCCGCAATAGAAGAATTCACTCAAGCGTATAATAAAGAAAATAAATAACTGTTTAAAAAGGCTGCTCCGGTTTAGATTCCATTAACTGTTTAATTTTATTCCTCTCTGTCTGCTCCAGTTTATTTATTAAATCGGACAGAAGGTATTTGCTTTTATCATCAATATGTACTATAGCCAAGCCGTACACTTTTTTTAGCCACCGGTTCCAAATCCATTTAACAGTGCACTGCGCATTAATAAAATTTGAATCGGGACTGCTTATACAAACATCGACGATATCACCTTGTTTAAATTATATTTTTACTTTTTAAAAACTCAATTATACGGTTTTTATCTGTCTTTTCTACTTTTACTTCGACCTGTCTTGTTTGTATATCAAGTCTATTTACAGGTTCCATATCCACTATTTCATGGCGAATCTGGCATGCCGGCGTATACAGAAGGTAACATTTTAGTTTATCTTCGGAAAGCTCAACATCTATCTGTAAATCCGTTTTTGTGGTTAATGGTTTTATTGCAACGGTGTCTTTTTCATTTAAAGTGCATAGATGGTTACATTCCGCTCCGTTTATATATAGTACTGTTCTGTTTTTAGTTTTTCTTTTTCAAATGGCATAATTGCACCTGCCGCTTTTATTGTAAAGCTGCTGCTTCATAATATAAAATCGGTATATTTGAATTGGAATATTAGTTGTTTTCAAGCCTTTATTGCCGCGGGATAATTATCCTCTTTATTTTATAATTAATAGTTCCCTGCGGAACATCTACAGTGATATTCTGTTCGGCTTTTTTTAGCAAAAGTGCCTTTCCAAGAGGCGACATCATTGATACGCAGTCTATATCGTTATCGTAGTTCTTTGAATAAGGCGGGCAAATTAAAAGTTTGTATATTTCCATGCTATCCATGTCTTGGACTTCAACAATGCTCCACAACAGGACAAATGGGAAATTATCCTTATCAACTTTTTCTTTGCTTCTTTTTTTTATATGATTATCAATTGTTTCAATATACCACTTCACTAAATACTCAAATTCAATACTTTCTTCCACATTCTCAGAGAAGTATTCTTTAAAAAGCGTTTCTTTTTCCTTATTAATTCTATGTATGTTTTCGGTCAGCACTTCTGACAATTCTAATGAGTGTACACTTTCACACATTTTTATCTCCTCTGTAAATAAATTACATTAAATGGGTTTTTATCTAAAATATGATAAGGCATTTTGCAGATATCTGCAAAATGCCTACAAGTATATGTTAACATTATTGTTAATGCATGTCAACTGCGGTTACTGTTCAGTCATTGCTTAATCAATAATTCTTCATAATTATTGTGTGTCTTAACAGAAACCAACTGTGCCCGAAGTACGTTAAAATTTCGACAAATTACTTGACGATATAAAAAAATAGTTTTATAATAAAACAGTTATAATGCAGAACCATTTTTAAAGTGTGCTTTACCAAGGAGAGTTTTTATGACACCCGGAGAAAACAATTCCGACAAAATACTGGATTTGCTCAGACAAATAAGCATAAATATAAGCCATATTCTATCTTTGGAATTAAGCGGATCGTCTCCTTTGACCGTTCAGCAGGCTTATATCTTAAGAAAAATTAAGCAAAATCCAAGGGTCAATCTTACCTCATTAAGTAATGAACTTTGTCTTACAAAGGGAGCGATGAGCCTGGCGATTAACAAAATGGTTGAAGACGGTTATGTTATTCGCAAAGAAAACATGGTTGACCGAAGGAATATAGATATTATTCTTACAGGGAAAGGACAGAGAGTACTGGGCAGCACAATTGAATGTATCAGGAAAACTTTTGCTTCTCTTACATCATCATTAACTGATGAAGAGTTGAATGAGATAAAGCTGAACCTTGAAAAATTGAATTTTTCAATGCGTAAAGCCACAGGTGAAAAAGGACGTGCCTGAATAGCCATAATAAAATAATAGCTGTGCTGTGGGCCGGTCTGAACTATACTTTGTAACTTAATAAATAAAACATTAAATATATTAACGCTGGGAGTGCTTAAAATGTTTGGAAACGCAGAAAAGAAGATTGAAAAATTGATACGGAAAGGTAAATGGGAAGACTTATCAAAGAAATTCTTAGCCGCAAATGCCGAAACAAGGCTTATTTTAGCTGAACAATGCGGCAAATCCAATGAACCGGGAGTAAATAGCGTACTAAATAAGCTATTAAGAGATCCTGATGAAAGGGTTCAGTTGGCAGCTGTTAAGTCAATAGGCATAACAGGTACGGATCATGAAGTTGCTCAATTACAGTGGTTATTATCCAATACAAGCGAGGATAAAAAAGAGCTGGTTTCAGCCCTTCACGATTCGATATCCAAAGTAAGGGGAAAAAGATAAGAAAGCATCCTGACAGCCAATCCGTGAACTGCAAAATACTGCTTTTCACGGATTGGGCAGTAATATAATTTTTAGCAAAAAGGCTTTTTAATCTACATTATTGATTCTACTGCAGCAGGCTGCAACATTACTTGTTCGCTTAAAGAGTAATCAATATTAATATTTGCCTTTGTTGATATGTCCGACAAGTTCGGCTTTGGAACGCTGCTTGATGATCCAGGCCTCATCTTTTGCTTTTTTGAAAGCGGACACACAGGGCGGGTCAAGGTCAATTTGGATGCCTTCCTCACAAAGTTCCACAATTTTCATGCATAGTTGGACCAGTTCCATATGGATATCATTCGTCCGATCCGATGCATATATTTTGTTCATCGCTTCTTCGTCAAGCTGACTGAATTTCTCTTTCGGGGCTCCGCATTTAGGGCAAGTATCAGGAGCCTGTTCGCCTTCATAAACAAACCCGCAAACGCTGCATTTATACAACTTTTTCATAGTATATCTCTCCTTTTCAAACTCTTTTTAGATATTTACCCCTTAGCAGTGCTGATAAACAAAAACGCTGAACTTTATTGTTTGCGGTCTGATTGACATCGCATTTAACTGAATGCTATGATAACTATAGTAAAGGCAGGTTTACAGGTATTCACACAGCCGGGACACTAAATATGCTCAATTCGTAAAAGCGGGACCTGATTCATAGTAAATTTACTTGGAATAGCAAGGAGAAAGAACTATGGGAAGTTATTTTGAAAAGGAATTGGCGATATCCGGGTATACAAAGGACCCGGCGATTGTAATGAAGACCATTGCAAACCGGTATATAGGCCATAACCCTCCTTTTGGCGCATCATACTATGCATATCAGAAAACAGGGATAAGACAGGACGATAATTACAGGTTTGTTTTCAACTTTCATGAAATTTACCCCGATTCACCTTTGGAGAGCAATGTATACGCATGGGCCAAACTTTGGAGCGATGACGATATGGCCATGTCTTTCGAGATAAGATGTTTTGGCCCGGTTATTATATACTGCAACGGTGAAAGAGTGTTTAAGCCGAATATTTATTATGAAAGGACAAGCGATGCTTCCGCCGGCTTTACGGTAAATTTGAAGAGGGGATGGAACAGCATTGTACTGCGGTTCATTCGCACGAATACCGGCTGCGGCGGGCTTTTAGGCGCCGTTTCATCAAGGCACCGGCCTTTAAGTTTCATTGTCCCTTCATCAGACAGAGAAGGCCAAAAAGGGTGGATATATACATCGCCTCTTAGAACGCCTATTGAAAAACTTCCTGAAACAGGGATGAGCGAAAATGAAACCGGAGTTAAATGGTTTCCGGAAAAAGATTGGACGGATGCGGAAAAATCGTATGGGCAAATGAGAAGGATGTATTCCATTTGTAAAGATTGTTTTTCTTTTGGATGGACGAAGCTGTCTGCTGAAAAAACAGGTGATTATACAATAAAGGGCACGCATGACGGTTCTATCCGCATATACCTGGATAATCAGCAAATTTATCATTCTTCAGGTTCCGGAGAGTTCAACTTTAAAACTGCAATAAAATATGGAGAGCATAATATTTTAGTAAAGAATGAATGCGGAAATGGTGAATGGGGGTTTTCACTTACCTGTATGGACGGAGATACCGTTATTCCGCTGTTAAATCCGATAAATGCTGTCGGCGTAAACGAAACCTGGTTGTATGCAGGGCCTTTTGACGGTAGTGCTGATATCGGGCCTCCCGGTGTCTATTCATTGGACATGCCTTTTAATGGAACCGGAGAAAAGGTGTACTGGAGGCTTGATAAACCGGAAACCGTAATTCGTCCTTATAACGCAAACAAATTATTCGGTCAGTGGAATTATCCTCTGGGCGTTACGCTCTACGGCTTGATTGAAGCCGGAAGGCTTCTTCGGGATCAGGACATTATTAATTATGTTGTAAAGCATTTGGAACTTAGCATAAAGTTTTTTCAATACTCAATGTGGGATAAGGAACAATACGGCGCCGCAAGCATGCATAATCTGCTTACCACGATAAGTACCCTTGATGACTGCGGTTCGTTCGGCTCATTAATGCTTGAAGCGTCGCCGGAATTAATAAACAGCGTTTACACCATAATAGCCGATTACATAGCAAACTTTATTGAAAATGTTCTTGAACGAATGCCGGATGGTGCTGTTTGTCGTGCCAATCCAAATTTTCCGCTGATGGACCGCACAATTTGGGCGGACGACCTTTATATGTGCATTCCGTTTTTGTGCCGGTATTATAAAATGACAGGCGATCCGCGGTATATAGATGATGCTGCGAAGCAGCTTGTATTGTTTCACAAGTATCTTTTCCGGCCGGACAGAAAAATATTGTCCCATGTGTATGATATAAAGCATGAACGACCAACGGAAGTTTCATGGGGAAGGGGAAATGGATGGGCAGCATTCTCGTATACTGAGCTGCTTGCATTTTTGCCGTATGAACATCCGCTCAGGGAAGAAATAATCAGAAACTTTAATGTTCTTTGTGAGGGCTATATTGAGCTTCAGGATGAAACCGGAATGTGGCATCAGGTTTTAAACGATCACGAATCCTACCCGGAAGCATCATGCACATCAATGTTTGCCTGTGCCTTTGCCCGCGGTGTGAGGAACGGATGGCTGATCGGGCCTGAAAAGTATATTAAATCCGTGAAGAAAGCATGGGAAGCATTATGCGATCAAGTTATCGATAGAGAAGGGAATATATACGGAATTTGCAGGGGATCAGGTTTTTCTTTTTCCGCCGATTATTATAAAAACGATCTGGGATGGGTTTTGAATGATACGCACGGTATCGGAATAGTCCTTTTGGCGGGGGTTGAGTATATGAAACTTAATAAAAAATACCAAAGATTAAATGACATTGATAATGTAAAATTATAAGAGTAAATTTAGCATTGCAAATAAAGGAGAGGTTTAATATGAGCGGAAAGTATGGTTCAAAAGTATGGTTTATACCTGATGGATATTACCCATCTACAAGCAGTGGGAGCCAAAAAAGCCATGACGCTGTTTGTGTTTTAAATCCAAACAAAGAAGATGCGAATATATCAATAACATTGTATTTTGAAGACAGGGAAAAACAACAGGGTTTTAATGCGGTATGCAAAGCGGAAAGAACGCACCACATACGCATGGATAAAATACGTGACAATAAAGGAAATAGCGTTCCTACCGATGTGCCTTATGCGATGATGGTGGAAAGCGATGTTGAAATTATTGTCCAATACAGCCGTATGGATACGACGCAGGCTGAAATGGCATTAATGACAACAATTGCTTATCCGCTGTAACACAGGAGGATTAGTATGGAAAAAAATCAGAAAACACAGGTTGGTAAAACCGGTAAGGAACCGTCAAAAAAGACTTTTTCAGCCAACGATATTTTCAAAATTGAAAAAGAACAGCTTATTAGTACGATAGACAAAGTTGTCCGAAGAACAATGCAAATGGATATGGACTGGAATTGGCCGTGCGGAGTTGCATTCTATGGGATATCCCGGGCTTACAGGTTAACGGGGAACAAGGATTATATCGATTTTCTTGTTGATTGGGTAGATGAATACCTTGAAATCGGACTGCCGAAATTCATGGTAAATGCCGTATCCATGGGGCATGTTCTAATTACGATGTATGATGCGACGAAGGATGAAAAGTACTGGAAAATAGCGCTTGATAAAGCGGAGTATTTGCGTAGTGAAGCAGTAAGGTTCGCAGATGGTGTTTTTCAGCACACTGTATCTTCGAAAAATGATTTTCCGGAGCAGGCATGGGCGGATACTCTTTTTATGGCGGCGTATTTTCTTTTGCGCGTGGGCAAGAGGCTTAACAGGAAAGATTATATAGACGATGCGTTAAATCAATACTACTGGCATGAAGAATACCTGCAGGATAACAAAACGAACCTGTATTACCACGCATGGGACAATGTAAACAAAACTCATATGTCATCAATATACTGGGCACGGGCTAATGCCTGGGCGGCGTATACGATGGCCAGGGCATTAACGTACATAAACTATATGTATCCGATGTTTATGCGCATAGACGGTTCATTGAGAGATCAATTAAGCGCTCTCGTCAGGCTGCAGTCTGAAAACGGGTTATGGCATACTGTTGTTGACGATCCGGAATCCTATGAGGAAATTTCAGCGTCTGCGGGAATCGCGGCCGCGCTTGTGCTTTATGGGAACCCGCTTCACCGCAAATATATTGCAAAAGCTTATGAAGGAATTATGAAAAACATATCCGAAGACGGGACTGTTCTTAATGTTTCAGCAGGAACCGCGGTAATGGCCACTAAGGAAGACTACCGCCAGGTACCTAAAAAACGCATCCAGGGTTGGGGGCAGGGGCTTGCACTTGCTTTTTTATGTGTGCTTGCGGACTTTCTTGATAAGAACACCGGAAAATAGCACATGGTTTTCATAAAAAACGAACCGGTACATTTAATGTTAATGCGCCGGTTCGTTTGTTTTTCTGCCCCGCTGTTACGGTAATAAACCGCTCTGTGTTAATTACTTATTTTTTTTAAGGCATGTTAGAACTTCGCCGACATACATACGGTGATAATCCTTTAGGGGATAATTTTTAGTATCTATTTCGGAATCAATAAAGTTTGAAGGATTAATATCCTGGTAGTATAATTTTCGGCACTCAATTACAAGCCGCGCTTCATTGAAAAAAACGGATCCGTTTCTGCTTTCAATTGCGGTTAAACCTGTTTCTGCGGCCTTGTTACAATCCCTTCCCGAATGTGAGCCGCAGAAGTTAAGGGCGCTGCGATAGCTTTGATCAAAAAATGACAAAGTGAAGATATTGTTTTTCTCAAGGAACTCATAGGTATAGCGGGACGGCCGCACCACGATGAAGCAGGTGTTTTTATTCCACAGAACGCCAAAACCGCCCCAGCTTGCTGTCATCGTGTTGTATGAATCCTTATTTCCCGCGGTTATCAGCATCCAATCCGTGCCGACAAGCTTGAATGGATTGTCGGTAATCTGTTCCGGTCTAAGTTCAGTAAAAGTATCATGCATTGGTATCACCTCGAAAAATTATTGATATGTACTTAAAAACTAAAGAGCCAAACCGCTGTGTCGGTTAAATCAAAAAAGCGGTAAATGGATTTTGTTACACAATTATACAACAATAATTTA
>JAAYBO010000286.1 GCA_012730095.1 Clostridiaceae bacterium | reverse complement strand
TAGATGGGATTACCGTCGAAGACCAGGTTCAAACCTTCCGGAATCGAATCGGGATTTAAAGTTAAACGCAATGTAAAGGTCATAAAAGCTGCGGACGACCTTGAGTTTTCGACCAAAATATCATTAGTTATGACGCAGTCGGACGAGATACGCGATTATTATTATTTCGCCCCTGGCGTTTGGTACAAACATAACGAATTTGCGCCCGACTATGCGATTGGCAAAGACCTGGACTGTGAATATTTCTGGCGCATGGAAACCTGTTATGCGTTACCGGTATTTGCAATGCAAAACATAGATTCCGGGGAGACGGCGGCTATTTCACGCTGTGACGCGGATGTGACAATGCGGTCCCAGGATATCGTGCGGTCGGAGAACAATGTGGATCGCAGATTTAATATCGGCGCGATCGGTATGAGCAAACCGGAAAGCAAGACTTTAAACTATATGTATTACGGTTTTGCGTATCGCAAGGATATAGATACAAAGTGCGATGGTTTATCGATTGATTATGTTTATCCGGGCTGTGATGGACAAATGCCAAGGGAGAGATGGTACGCGGGACTTGACTTTAAGGGTAAACAAAAATCATTCCAGCGCATTAATCATCCCGTTGAAGTTGGTTTTGAGCAGCAGTATGCGGTTGTGTTAAATTTCGGACATTACAGCAGTTTCCAGGAAATGATGAGGAACATATGGAGAGTTACTTACAAAAGGCTCCGTGATAAGCTGTTTGACGTGGATAATGAACGCCATTTTCATAACTGCATGAGAATACTCACGAAACATACACGAAAATACGGCGATTCATACGGCTTGCCGTTTGCGTGCCAGCTTCCCGATATGGATATATCGTGCGTATCGTTTCAGTTTGGTTTTGTCGGCCAGCAGCCGGGAATAGGATATCAGCTTCTGCGCTACGGCGACAGGGAAAATGAACCCGAAACATTCGAAAAAGGTTTGAATATTATTGATTTCTGGGTCAGAACAGCAATGACGGAATCGGGCCTGCCACATATGTGCTATAATCCGAACATTAAAGGGTTTGAGCCTTACCCGCACTATATACGCATGCTCGCGGACGGTATTGAGGCAATTTTGGATGCGTACCTTTATATGCGCAAAAAAGGCGAAGAGCGCGGCGATTGGTTCGAGTTCTGCAGAAAGACCGCTGATTGGATCGTAAGGATTCAAAATGAGGACGGCAGTTTTTACAGGGCATATAATACCGATGGTTCGGTCCGTATGGATTCAAAAGCAAATACGCCCAGTATAATTCGTTTTCTCGTGCAGTTTTATCTTGTTACGGGCAAAGAAGCGTATAAGGAAGCGGCAGTAAGGGCAGGAAACTGGTCCTATGACAATGCCTACCTGAACCTCGAATACCGCGGAGGCACCTGTGACAATATGGATATCCAGGATAAAGAAGCGGGCATTTATGCTTTGTTTGGTTTCCTCGCTCTGTATGATCTGACCGGTGAAGAAAAATGGCTCGAGGCTGCGATAGGCGCCGCCGATTATACCGAAACATGGACATATGCCTGGAAATTCCCGGTCCGCACATTGCTTCCGAAGCATCCTTTCAATAAATATTCGATAAGCGGACAGAGTATTATCACGATCAGCGGCGGAGCCGATGTGTATATGGCGGCTTGTGCATATGTATATTACAGGCTGTATTTAATAACCGACGATAAGCATTATCTTGATTTTGCGGAATTTATCTATAAGAACACGCGGCAGTCCAACGATATAGACGGCAGCATAGGATATATTATGCCCGGACTCGGACACGAAAGCGGCAATTTTACGAGCCAGACACTGATGAGCCACTATCACTGGCTGCCATGGTGCACCTTTGTAGAGATTGAACCCACATCAAGACTTGTTGACACATTTGGGGTTTATGAGATTTCCGAGGCGGAAAGACTTAGTAAGGAAGAGAGAATCAGGAGAAACCGCATATATGAAAACTTTGCTTAATCCTTACCCCGATTGTGTCCTGATATACATGGGAAGACAGCTCTTTGTGAAGCAAAGAGAATAATAAGAAAGAAAATGGAGAGGATTTTATGTTAAAGAAAGCAAAAGTCACGGTGCACCCTGATTACAAAATAGGAAAAGTGGAGAAACGCCTTTTTGGGGCATTCCTTGAACCAATAGGGAATACGGTATACGGAGGTATATATAACCCAAAGCATCCGACTGCCGACGATATCGGTTTCAGGCAGGATATTTTAAACGCGGTTAAAGAGTTTGATTTACCTGCTGTCCGGCTTCCCGGCGGCAACTTTGTTTCCGGCTGGGACTGGAAAGAATCAATAGGGCCGCCTGAAAAACGAAAAACCCAGCTTGATCTTGCATGGTTTCAAATTGAACCGAATATTACCGGCCATGATGAATATATCGAATGGGCAATGCGCGCAAATACGGAACCGATGTATACGATTAACCTCGGAACGGAGGACATAAAAAGTGCAATGCATTTGGTAGAGTATTCCGTTTGCACCGGCGGAACATACTGGTCGAATTTGCGAAAAGAGTACGGACATTCCGATCCATATCCCATCAGAACCTGGTATCTCGGCAATGAAATGGACGGTCACTGGCAGATCGGCTCGTGGGAAAAAGATCCGGTTGGTTTTGGAATTCGTACGAATGAATTGTCTAAAATTATCAAATGGATTGATAATAAAGCCGAAACCGTTTTTGCGGGCACATCCGATCACCACAGACATTTTCCGGAGTGGGAAATGGCGGCACTTGAACAGTGCTATGAATTCGTTGATTATGTTTCCCTTCATCATTATCATACGGCGCCGGAAGGCGATATTGCGAATTATTTGAATGTTTCATCCGTGTTTGAGGATTACATAAATACAACTGTTGCGACCTGCGATTATCTGCAGGCGAAGCTCAGGAGTCCGAAGAAAATGTACATTTCCTTCGATGAGTACGGAGTGCACTTCGGAAAACAGGGAGAGGTTCTGTTCGGGCGTAGGGGATGGCAGGATGTCACTAAGGATTACTTCCAGTTCCGCCCAAGGGATAATATATTCATAAAAAATGATCCGGAAAACTTT
>JAAYBO010000285.1 GCA_012730095.1 Clostridiaceae bacterium | reverse complement strand
TTCTTCACCGATTTTTCGCACATCTTTCCATGGTATTACAAATTCGGTTTCTTTGCCGAACAAACGGAAAAAAGAATATGGCCCGGGCAGTACAATTGACAAAAGCCTGCCGGTTTCAAGGCTGAATTCCGCATCCTTTACAAAACCGAGCCTTCTTCCGTCTGAGATGTTTATTACTTCCTTTTGTCTTAATTCCGCAATACGCGCCGTATTTGAATTAGGCAGCTGTATACCGCTGCGTTCCTGATCTTTTATATCGCGCTGAAACACTGTTTCCCCCAAAAAGTTTGATTCAATACAGTTTATTCCGAATACGGGCAGGTAATGAAATCAAAATATCTTTTAAACATACTTGCGCATATGCTTTAAAGCGGCTTTTTCCAGTCTGGATACCTGTGCCTGTGATATGCCTATTTCTTCAGCCACCTCCATTTGTGTCCTTCCGCGGAAGAATCTTAGATCTATTATCATCCTTTCTCTTTCCGATAAGCGTGATATGGCTTCATTAATTGAAATATTCTCAAGCCAGTTGTCATCGTTATTTTTTTCATCACTTACCTGATCCATTACATAAATCGCATCTCCGCCATCATGATAAACAGACTCAAACAGTGAGATCGGATCCTGTATTGCATCAAGAGCCAAAAGTACATCTTCCCGCGGAATGTTCATCTCTTCCGCGATTTCGGACACGGAAGGGTCCCGGGATAATTTGCTTGTGAGTTTTTCCTTCGCCTGAAGGGCTTTATATGCGGTATCTTTAAGCGATCGGCTTACACGAATTGAATTATTGTCTCTTAAATACCTTCTTATTTCACCAATAATCATTGGAACCGCATAGGTCGAAAACTTTACATTCTGCGACAGATCAAAATTGTCTATCGCCTTAATTAATCCTATGCAGCCAACCTGGAACAGATCGTCAACATGCTCTCCCCTGTTGTTGAATCTTTGTATAACACTTAATACCAGACGAAGGTTTCCCCTTATAAACTCTTCCCTCGCTGATTTATCTCCATTTTTTATTTTCTTAAACAATTCATTCTTTTGCGTATTAGTCAGAATAGGAAGTTTTGATGTGTTTACTCCGCAAATCTCCACTTTGTTGACCAAAACAGACACCTCCTTATATTAACGGGGTTTTGTTTTTTTGCTAAAACCCTATTATCATTTTTTCCTTGGAGGTGCCAAATATACTGTTTCCTGCGGCTGAAAATATCTTCACAACCCCTTGACAAGTAACCTAACTGAGAGCTTAAAAGCTACACAGGACATAAAAAATTTTTATTCCATCCTTTTCAGGAAATAAAAAACGTAATATGTTTTTATATGGCTAAAGCATCCGGCTTATTTCCTTTTTGAGCCGCCCTAAGATTCTTTTTTCCAGCCTGGAAATATAGGACTGGGATATGCCAAGCATATCCGCTACTTCTTTCTGAGTTTTTTCACTCTGATTATTAAGCCCAAATCGCATTTCCATTATTCTTTTTTCTCTGCGGCTTAATTTTGTCATCGCCGCTCCTAACAGTTCCCTGTCAATTTCATCATCAAGGTTCTTCTGTATTAAGTCTCCTTCCGTTCCAAGAATATCGGAAAGAAGAAGTTCATTGCCATCCCAATCCACATTCAGCGGTTCGTCTATCGAAACTTCCGAGCGCAGCCTGCTGTTTTTTCTTAAGAACATGAGGATTTCATTTTCAATGCATCTGGACGCATAAGTAGCAAGCTTGATGTTTCTTGACGGATTATACGTATTTATCGCCTTTATAAGGCCAATAGTTCCTATTGAAGTTAAATCTTCAATGTCCATTCCGGTATTTTCAAACTTTCGGGCAATATATACAACAAGCCTCAGGTTTCGTTCAATCAGGGTTTTCTTTACCGCGTAATCATGCCTTGACAACTTATCCAATAATGCTGTTTCCTCTTCAACGGTTAACGG
>JAAYBO010000284.1 GCA_012730095.1 Clostridiaceae bacterium | reverse complement strand
TGTCCATCTCCGGTTTCTACCCGGCGCTGCCTCCCATTCTCTCAATTACGCTTGTACCACGCCATTTGAGCCCTTTATCGGCGACAGCTTTTATATATTATCACGCCATTTCATGTTTGTCAAGCACCAATCACGCAACTTTTTATTGCCAACTCTGATAAAATATGGTTATATTATATGTTTCCTTCTTAGTTAAGACCATAAAAGTAATATTAAGCAGGCTCACTTTAGTTAGCTTCTTCCTCATCATTCATCTCTTTAGTAACACGAGCTATGGAAACAACCTTGTTATCTTCACTTGTCCTCATCAGTGTGACGCCCTGTGTAACCCTGCTCAGAATGCTTATTTCATTCACATGCATCCTTATTATTATTCCATTTGAATTAATCAGCATAATGTCATCTTCTTCATCAACAAGCTTTGCTCCAACAAGAATTCCGGTTTTTTCTGTAACTTTATAGGTAAGTACACCTTTACCGCCCCGATTTTGAATCTTATATTCATCAAGTTCGGTCCGTTTGCCAAAACCGTTTTCGGCAACAACTAACAAAGTTGTGTCTTCATTGTAGCGAAGCATTGATATGACTTCATCATTATCGTCAAGCCGGATCCCAATAACGCCCTTCGCGGTTCTTCCTATCGGTCTTACGTCCATTTCTCTGAAACGTATCGACATACCGTTCCTGGTTATAAGAAGTATATCGTGGCTCCCGTCGGTTAAGCGAACCTCAATTAACTCGTCATTCTCGTTAAGCGTTACAGCTATTAATCCACCTCTTCTGATATTCTCGTACTGGCTGAGAGGTGTTTTTTTAACCATACCGTGACGGGTTGCCATAAACAGATACATGTTTTTCTCGTCCCCGGTAATAGGAATTACAGCACTGACTGTTTCGTCGGGATCAACTTCAAGAAGGTTGACAATCGCAGTGCCTCTTGCGTGACGGCCCGCTTCGGGTATGTTCCACGCTCTAAGCTTATAAACCTTTCCTTTGTTTGTAAAGAAAAGCAGATGGTGGTGCGTTGAAGTCGTATATATATCGGTAACAAAATCATCTTCTCGGGTTGTCAGTCCCGAAATACCTTTCCCGCCGCGTTTTTGGCTTCGATAATTATCTATCTTTGTTCTTTTAATATATCCATAGTGTGTTAAAGTTATAACTATGTCTTCCTCCTTAATCAGGTCTTCCATTTCAATATCGTTAGCGTCTAACGTAATTTGAGTGCGTCTTTCATCACCATACCTGTTCTTTATATCCAAAAGTTCTTCCTTAATAATACCATGTACAAGTTCGGGTTTTGAAAGAACGTCACGATACCACTCTATTTTCTTTTGGATTTCTCGGTACTCAGCATCAAGTTTTTCCCGTTCCAGTCCCGTTAATCTGCCAAGGCGCATATCCACAATAGCCTGAGCCTGCTTTTCGCTTAACCCAAACTTTTCGGAAAGACTTTCTTTCGCTTGCTGTTCCGTATGTGAATGGCGAATGATATGAATAACCTCGTCAAGATGATCAATCGCAATTTTCAAGCCTTCCAATATATGCGCTCTTGCTTCGGCTTTTTCAAGATCATATCTCGTCCTGCGGGTGATTACTTCCTCCTGGTGAAGAATGTAATGCTTCAGCGCATCTTTTAATGTTATTACCCTTGGCTCAAATTTACCGTCGGATGTTTGCACTAATGCAAGCATATTTACGTTAAAGGAATCCTGAAGCTGTGTATTCATAAACAGCTGGTTCAGGACAACATTTGCATTGGCGTCTCTTCTAAGTTCAATTACAATTCGCATCCCTTGCCTGTCAGATTCATCCCTTAGATCAGATATCCCTACAATTCGCTTGTCTTTAACAAGCTCCGCAATTCTCTGGATAAGTCTTGCTTTATTCACCTGATATGGAAGTTCCGTAACAATAATGCGTTGTCTGTTACCACTGAATGTTTCAATATCAGTTACCGCTCTTACGATTATTTTTCCTTTACCGGTAGTATATGCATCCTTAATACCCTTTTTCCCAAGAATTATTCCTCCTGACGGAAAATCGGGCCCTTTTATCTCTTCCATTAATTCCGCTGTGTCTATTTCGGGATTATCTATCATTCGAATAATACCGTTAATTGTTTCTGTCAGGTTATGAGGCGGGATATTAGTTGCCATTCCCACTGCAATGCCGGATGAACCGTTAACAAGCAAATTTGGAAACTTTGATGGCAGTACAACAGGTTCAACATTTTGATCATCAAAATTGGGCTTGAAATCAACCGCATCTTTGTTTATATCCCTAAGCATTTCGATCGCTATTTTTGCCATCCTCGCTTCAGTATACCTCATAGCGGCAGGAGGATCCCCGTCTATAGAGCCAAAGTTGCCGTGACCTTCAATAAGCGGATACCTTAAAGAGAAATCCTGTGCCATTCTGACAAGGCTGTCGTATACAGCGGCATCACCATGGGGATGAAAGCTTTTTAATGTTTCACCCACTGTCGCAACTGATTTTCTATATGGTTTATCAGGTGTAAACCCGGAAATATGCATCGTATATAAAATTCTTCTATGAACCGGCTTTAAACCATCGCGTATATCCGGAAGCGCCCTATCTACAATTACGCTCATCGCATAATCTATAAAAGATTGCTTCATTTCCGCTTCTATATCCACAGGAATAATATTAAAATCAGTTTTTTCATCCGGTGTATTTTTGTTATCAGCCATTGTTTTTTGCTCCCTTCGAGAAATCTTGTTTTTTATAACTTATTGAAATAACGTTTTATGTATTATTTGTAAAAACAAACGACATGGTAATAATATTTTATACCTTAAGTTTTTAATCCAACATATAGTATAACAAATCGTCACAATAAATGAAAACACTAATATTTTAATAGAGTTTTTACTGGCTGTCTACTCCATCCATAGTGACGCAGTAATTGATATAACTTTCTTTTTACTATACAATCCGTTACTTTTTAAATTTAAAACAACGAATGGATTATTAAGCTATTAAACACACCATATTGTATGGATGAACAACGCAGAGAAATAAAACGTTACCCGTCAACTATAGAGATAGTGCCGGGCCATCTTTAAACTTATTATGTTTGAAGTAATAAATAAGGAGTTGATTAAAAAACACTTCCTAATGTAAGACCGGAAGTGTTTTTAAAATTATTTATTGAGCTCTTTTCATTGAATGCTCCTTTTTAGGGATTCTTACAATAAATTCTACGAACTCACCCCTGTCGATTTGAGCTGCTTTTGCGTTAACTCCTGATTTTTTCATCATGTCTATTGCTTGCCGGATAGTATTTACAAATATCCGAATATCCTTTATTGAACGCGTTAATATTTTCCCATTGTTTGGCTCGGTGTATTTTTCGAGGGCCTTTTGTACAAGCTCCTCTGTTTTCTTAACATTTAGACCCTTTTCACATACCTTTTTTAAAACCCTGAGCTGGAGCTGTTCATCATGCAATTTCAGCAAAGCTCTTGCATGCCTTTCGGTAAGCTGATGGTCTGAAAGCATTTTTTTTACCATCGGAGGAAGCTTTAGAAGACGTATTTTGTTTGCTATCGTCGACTGGCTTTTACCGATTTTTTGTGCAAGTTCTTCCTGGGTAAGACCATGATCCTTAATTAAATTGCTGTATCCTTCCGCTTCTTCCATATACCCGAGATCTTCGCGTTGAAGGTTCTCGATCAGAGCCATAATTGCCAGATCGTTTTCGTTAACATCGATCACTATCGCTGGAATCTCCTTTAAGCCTGCAAGAATTGAAGCTCTTAATCTTCTTTCTCCCGAAACCAGCTCAAAATGGTTTGTTTTCGTTTTACGCACATTAATGGGCTGAATGACTCCGTATTCTTTTATTGATTTACAAAGCTCCTCAAGGGCTCCATGTTCGAAATTGCGCCTGGGCTGGTAGGGATTTGGTCTGATATTTTCAATTGGTATATAGGTTATTTTTTTCTGATCTGTTTTTTTTTCCGATCGATTCAATTTGAATCTTTCCTGCAATGTCATAACGGCACCTTCCTTATATTATTTTCTTTTGTTTGTGAATACAAAAACACTATTCAATAAATTATTCGCCGTTATCTTTTTTAAATCCTTTTTTTTATTACTGGAATCGATCGCAGGAAACCCTTAGAAATGCATGGTTTCGCCCTTACTGCAACGGTGATCTTGACGGTTTTCCACTTTTCCTCGGATACATGGTCGGTGTTTGTCGAATCTTTTTTATTAAAATTATATGTCTTTTAATTTCCGTACCAGGCAATATAAAATTATTTATACCTTCTATAGATCCTCCAAGAACGTTTATTGCCTTTTCGGATGCTTTCAGTTCATCTTTTATGTCGCTTCCCTTCATAGCGATGAAATATCCGCCTGCTCTAACAAATGGAATAACATACTCGCAAAGCACCGGCAAGGGAGCGACCGCCCGGGATATCCCAATATCGTAAGCTTCCCTGTGTTCCAGCACATGTGCAAGTTCTTCAGCTCTTTTATGTGTTGCTGTCGTATTTTCATAGAAGTGACATTGGATTATATGGTTTAAAAACTTCACCCTTTTCTCCAGTGAATCCAGGAGAGTGACGGCTAAATCCTTTAATACGATTTTTATCGGTATACCCGGAAATCCGGCTCCCGATCCGACATCGATCATGCTTGACGCATCCTTTGGAAAATATGGAACCACAGAAATGGAATCGATAAAATGCTTAAGAACAATTTCTTTTTCTTCCTTTATTGCAGTAAGGTTGAATTTTTTATTCCATTCTGTCAGCTCAAACAAATACCGGTTAAATAAATCAATTTGCGCATCCGACAGTATGATGCCAAAAGACTTAGAACAGCTCCTTAAAAGGTTAACATTTTCTTCGGTCATTGCTTTCCGCCTCTTTTCCATTTTGCGCTAAGATAAATCAGAAGTACCGATATATCCGCAGGAGATACGCCGGATATTCTCGAAGCCTGCCCCACGGAAGAGGGCCTTTGTCTTGAAAGCTTTTGTCTTGCTTCAATTCTGAGGCCGGGTATTTGATTATAGTCAATATCTTCGGGTATCATTTTTTGTTCCATTTTCTTAAAATGAGTAATCTGCTGCAATTGCTTTGCTATATAGCCTTCATATTTTATTGAAACCGAAACCTGTTCCGCAAAAGACCTTGGAAGATCCGGGATCTCGCTGTCAATCTCCTTTAGAGCTTCATAAGTTATTTCCGGACGCTTAAGCAGATCATAGAGCTTTATTCCGGTACCAATTTGAGAACTTTCATACTTTTTCAGAAAATTATTTACTTTTTCCGAAGGAGGAACCGTTTTCGATTTAAGCCTTTCTATTTCCTTTGATATACTTTTCTGCTTCATTAAAAACTTCTCATAGCGGTCTTCTTTTATAAGTCCGATTTTATATCCTTTAGGCGTCAGTCTCACGTCAGCGTTATCCTGCCTTAAGTGCAGCCTGTATTCCGCTCTTGAAGTCATCATACGATATGGTTCATCCGTGCCTTTTGTAACCAGATCATCTATAAGCACACCTATATATGCCTCGGATCTGTCAAGTATTAGGGGCTGCTTGTCTTTTATTTTTAAAACCGCGTTAATACCTGCGATAAGACCTTGCGCCGCCGCTTCTTCATAGCCGGAACTACCGTTTATCTGGCCTGCGGTAAAAAGGCCTTCGATATTCTTATATTCAAGAGATAACTTCAGATCATAAGGATTTATACAATCATACTCTATCGCATACGCGTATCTCATAACCCTTGCATTTTCAAGTCCGGGCAGACTCCTTATCATTTCTATCTGCACATCTTCGGGCATACTTGTTGAAAATCCCTGAAGATAGTATTCCTCTGTGTCCAGTCCCATTGGCTCAACAAATACCTGATGGCGCTCTTTGTCGGCAAACCGCACAATTTTGTCCTCAATTGACGGACAGTACCGAGCCCCAATGCCCTCTATCGCTCCTCCGTATAGTGGAGAACGATGCAGGTTTTCGCGTATTATACGGTGTGTTTGTTCGGTAGTGTATGTTAAATAACAGGGAACCTGCTCCCTGTCTATTGTTTCATGCTCAAAGGAAAATGGGATAATAGGGTTGTCTCCTTGCTGTACTTCCATTTTGGAAAAATCTATGCTCCTCCGGTTGATTCTGGCCGGGGTTCCCGTTTTAAACCTCATTAACTCAAAACCAAGCTCTTTCAAACTTTCTGATAGACGATTTGCCGGAAGAAGTCCATCAGGACCGCCGCTGTGGACAACATCCCCAATTATAATTCTTGCGTTAAGATAGGTGCCTGTGGTCAGAATAACTGCTTTTGTCTTATATACGGTTCCTAAATGAGAACGAACTCCAATAATTTTATTGTCCTTAGTAAGAATTTCTATTATTTCCGCCTGAATTAAATCCAAACTTTCCTGCAGTTCCAATGTGTGTTTCATCTCACGCTGATATGAACGCCTGTCTATTTGCGCTCTTAGTGAAAAAACAGCGGGACCTTTTGCAGTATTAAGCATTCTTGATTGTATTAATGTTTTATCGGCACACTTTCCCATTTCCCCGCCAAGAGCATCAATTTCCCGCACGAGATGGCCCTTGGCCGTTCCGCCGATATTCGGATTGCAAGGCATGTTTGCGACACTGTCAAGGTTAATCGAAAAAATCGCGGTTTCAGCGCCCATGCGTGCTGCAGCGAGTGCTGCTTCACAACCTGCGTGCCCCGCACCTATTACAATAACATCGTATGTGTTTTGCTTATTGTAGTCTTGAGCCATAATATCCTCTTCCAACTAAATAAAAAATAAAGATTATTTTCCAATACAAAATCTCTCAAATATATTAGTAACTATTTCCTCTGATACTTGATGTCCGGTAATATACCCAAGGTTTTCCGCGGCACTTTTAATATCTATTGAAACAACGTCCATTGTCATTCCGGCTTTTATCCCATCCAAAGCCTTTTCCAGATCTGCAAGCGTTTGCTGTAGATGTTTTTTGTGCCTTGCGTTAGTTACTAACAACTGGTTATCGGTATCAAAATTGCTTTTATTAACATATTGATATATTTCTTTTTCCAGAATATTAATACCCGAATCCTCAAGTACAGATATTTCTAAAACCTCCGGAATCCGTTCCTTAATTTCGTTTAGTTTGTCTTCATCTTTTTTGTCTGTTTTGTTCACAACATAAATGGTCTTTTCGTGATATTTTTCTATCTTTTCAAGAATATCCGCATCTTCCTGCTCAAATCCGCTGTCAGCATCAAGAATGAACAATATTAAATCTGAAGAATCCATAACCTCTATCGCTTTACTTACGCCTATTTTTTCCACCTCGTTCTCTGTAGCCCTGAGCCCGGCCGTATCAATCAGTTTTATCGGCATTCCTAAAATATTAACGTACTCTTCAAGAATATCGCGTGTTGTTCCGGGTATTTCGGTTACTATAGCTCTGTTCTTTCCTGAAAGGCGGTTTAGAAGCGAGGATTTGCCCGCATTTGGCTTCCCTATGATTGCAACTTCCATACCTTCGCGTAAAATTTTCCCATATTGAAATCCCTCGATAAGGTTTTTTAGCTCATTATATACCAAGCTTATGTTCTGTATGCAGTTATCAGCGGTAACCTCTTCAAAATCATATTCCGGGTAATCAAGGTTCACTTCAATCGATGCGAGCATCTCAACAAGCTGATGCCTTAGTTTGTTAATCCTGTCCGACAACCTTCCTTCAAGTTGTGATACTGCAACTTTTGAGCTTTTTTCCGTTCTGGAACCAATCAAATCCATTACAGCTTCCGCCTGGGTCAAATCAACCCTTCCGTTAAGAAACGCACGCTTTGTAAACTCTCCGGGCTCTGCCGGCCTTATCCCATTTCGATACAATAAATCAAGAATTCTTGATGCGGTGACATAGCCGCCGTGGCAATTTATTTCAACAGTGTCTTCACAAGTATAAGTTCTTGGCGCGGCCATTTTTGAAATCAGGACCTCATCTATAACATCATTTTTATCGGGATCTATAATTTTTCCATAATGAATGGTATGGGAAGGGTATTCATAGAAATTGCCCTTGCCCCTGAATATTTTTGCAGCAACCGAAAAGGCTTCGGGACCGCTCAATCTTATAATCGAAATTCCGGCGTTGCCTACTGCTGTAGAAATGGCGCCGATTGTATCCGATAGCAATCCATCCATAATAATTTTCCTTCCCAGGTAAATTCCCTTACTCATATGGTTTGTAAAAAAACGGACAATGGAGAACCATTATCCGATAAAATCTTATTACTTATTAAATTTTTATACTTTCCTATATTCCTTTTTATATCTGATTACAATTTTTCTATTTGGTTCGTCCCCTATGCTGTATGTTTCAACCTGACCATAATCTTGCAGCGTTGCGTGTATAATCCTTCTTTCATACGGGTTCATTGGTTCGAGAGTAATATTCTTCCTTGTTCTTTCAACTTTGTCGGCAAGCCTTTTGGCAAGTCTTATAAGTGTCTCTTCCCTCTTTTCCCGGTAATTGCACACATCAAGCGTAACACGCATAAACCTGTCACTTTGCTTGTTAACGGCAAGTCCCAACAGATATTGCAGCGCATCAAGCGTTTCGCCTCTGCGTCCGATTATTATGCCAATGTTTTCGGCTGACAATTTTATGTTTAAAACGTTGTTTTCTACAGTAATATCAATATCTCCATCAATACCTAATACATCAAAAACAGGATATAGAAAACTCTTTATTATTTCTTCGTAGTCAACTTTCTTATAAACGCGAACTAAAGCATTTCTTCCGCCTATTAATCCAAACAACCCCTTGCTTCCTTCGTCCAATACTTCAATATCTGCGTCGTCCTTACCAATATTCATCTCATTCAAGGCTTCTTCTATTGCTGACTCAACTGTTTTTGCCTCTTTTTCAATATATTCGGCCACGGTTATCCCTCCTTTTTTTTATGCATATATTTATCAGTAAAAATCTGTTGAATTATCTGAAAAACATTACTTATAGTCCAATAAAAAGATAGACCCAACGGAGCCTGAAAACTTATCAATAGTGTCATAAGAGGGCCAAAATACATCATGGTT
>JAAYBO010000283.1 GCA_012730095.1 Clostridiaceae bacterium | reverse complement strand
CCCCGGTTACTACTCCGGTTCCGACTCCATATTCTGAGCCGGCTGTTCCTTCTTCAGGAAAAACGGGAAACGGCGTGAAAGTGAAAGGAATTTACCTTACCGGCTGGACGGCAAGCAGTGCGGAAAAAATGGAGCATTTCATAAAGCTTGCGAATGAAACCGAAATTAACACGTTTGTAATCGATGTAAAGAATGACGATGGTATTGTCAGTTACGAATCAGATGTAAAAGCCGTCAGGGATGCGGGCACATTTTTAAGGAAGTATGATCCCGAAAAATTGATAAAAACGCTGCATGACAACGGAATATATGTTATAGGAAGGGTAGTCTGCTTCCGCGATCCTGCCTGCTCAAAAAAATATCCTGATCGTGCCGTGAAGCACGTAAAAGGCGGGCTGTGGAAAGAAGACAGGAAGAATGCCGAAATTACATGGCTTGACCCCTGTGATAAGAGGAACTGGTCTTATATAATAGATATTGCAAAAGAAGCGGCAGAAAAGGGATTTGATGAAATACAGTTCGATTATGTGCGTTTTCCGGACGGGAAAACAAGCGAGATGGTTTTCAGCGCGAAAGACTTTGTCAAGTATGAAGTAATAAATGAATTCCTTTCGGCCGCAAGGAAGGAAATGCCCAATGTTATCCTTTCGGCGGATATCTTCGGGATTGTGTGCGTCAGCCCGGAAGATACCGAGGGCATCGGGCAGTACCTCGAGCTCATAGGAAGGGAACTGGATTATATATCTCCGATGGCGTATCCTTCGTTGTACGCGAGAGGCCAGATTGTAAATAAGATTGAATTTCCGAACCCTGATCTTGAACCGTACAATGTAGTGTACAATACTCTTTTAATGGCGAAGGAAAGGCTGTCCAAAGTCGAAGGTTACAAAGCGGACGTTCGTCCTTTCATACAAGCTTATACGGCAAGCTGGCTCAAACCCGGAACCTTCCAGACCTACGGCGCGAAGCAGTACAGGGAGCAAATACAGGCCGTGTACGACGCCGGGTATGAGCAGTGGATTTTCTGGGATGCGAATAACAAATATGACACTTCGGCGTTTTTAAAGGAATAAGGTAATATATACCGTCAACCGGGGTATGACGAAAATATATTCGGAGGTCAAAAATGAGAGGTTCTAAAACATTATTGATTATATTGATCATATCTTTTATTACCGGTTGTTCAGGCAAAGATCAAAACTCCGGCTTGCAAGGGCACGAGCTTATTTCGCAGGAACCTTCTGCAAGCCCCCAGTCTGCTTTAACTCCAGCCTTGTCTCCTGCGGCAGCCCCTGAGGACAAAATTCCTGTATCAGCGGAACCAACGGGTTTTGACATATCTCCAACCGAGGCAGCACCGCCTTCTGAACATGAGCCAACACAGCCGGCTGCAGCACCGGAACCTGCAATACCGTCAGAGGATCACGGAAACAGTTCCAACGACGTTTACAATGCATTGTATATGGCCGAAAGCGGAGATTACCAGTTTATTGCGGACAGTATTACTAAGCATTTTCTGGTAAAAAGCAAAAAGGATTCTTCAATCCGGAAAACGGAATTCCGATATGCTAAAAAATATGAGGATGTAGGCTTTTACAAAGGTCCGATATTGGGCTGCAAAAACAACCAAATTCTTTTTATATCCGAAAACAAACTGGTTGTAACAGACGGAAAAAACGAAAAGGTTGTTGATACTATCGGAGATCAGAATGCTGAAACCGAGCCCCATATACATTCTATTTTTGAGAGTGATAATCGCGTTTTGATATCTTTCCCTGATCAAGACTTAATGCTCATTTATGATTACAGAACATCGGCCGTTGAAAGGTGTAATACTTTCAGCGTAGAAATCGCGGCATTTACAGACGAGTATCTTTGTTTTTGCAGAATGTTTCGAATTCCGGCCAGCGGCGGCTATTACTATTTTTATACATTCAAAGACGGCAAAATAAATCTGCTTGGGATTATTTCGGGTTATTATGATTTAAAATATTCATTGGATGACAATATACTGAAAATAACAAGATATGGAGACACGGAATATGAGGAGGAGCATCAGGTAAACCTGGAAACAAATGAAAT
>JAAYBO010000033.1 GCA_012730095.1 Clostridiaceae bacterium | reverse complement strand
TTCTCCGTAAGCATCACATATCCGTCCAAGACTAAAAATCGTCCGAATTCCAGGGACTCAAAAACATCAATCCTTTGAAATTCGCTTTGCCCGGAATACAGTTGGCGGTCAACCCTTATAGAAAATTTTGCGTTTGGTGTATGCATTTCTGTAAACCATAACTGCACTTGTATCATTCTCCTTCCAGCACAATAATATAATTTATTTCCATATCTTCGGGGATAGTAAAAAAGCGACCATTCTCCTTTGTTATTTTATATGGCTGTCTCCTCTGAAATATAAGCAAGTATGTTTCCGATATCCACAAATAAAGCTTAAATGTTGTACTTATCACGAAGTATATCATATACTTATATTCCTGCAAGTCCTATTATGCTCTTGGGATTGGGCATAATGTATGTACAATAAAGAAAATCGGCGGTGATCTATGTATTGAAAGCGTTATTGTTGGTGTATAAAAAGCAGGAGACACCTGAGATGATTGACAACGGCTATTTAAACTACATTTGAAATAGTGGATTGTTAATTAACATTGCGATTTCAATTGGTAAGAATAAAGAAATCATAAATCGGCTTTAGTTTTAGAAAGCCTCTTTTCAGTACGTCAGGCAGCTCTTTTGAAAATGCCAGGCTGAAATTGTTCTGAACATTTTCAAAATATATATTTTTTCTGTCTATCCACTTTTTTATATTTTCAGGCTGATCAGGCGCTTTGCTTCTTTTGAACATATCGCCGCCGATAATAAATTCATCCTGAGACTCATAGCATTTCAGCGCCGACAAAAAGGAAGGATGCCTTTCTATTATCAGCTTGCGCATAGCAGCCATAGTCTGCGGCGTCGCGTGATAATAACCGACGCCGTAGCTTGAACCGGTTTGGTTAATTTCAAACCAGAAGCAGGGAGATGTAGACATGCGTGATTTGTCACGCAAAAAAACTATCCATACATTGTCCCGGTAAAGAGTCTTATCTTTTGTAAACCTGGTATCTCTTCGTACTCTTGATATTATTTTTGACGGAACGGTTATGATCTGGCTGTCGATTTGCAAGACAGCCGGTGCCAGTTCATTCACAAGTTCAACAAAAGGGTTATATACGTATTTTTTATATTCATCCTTATGGCTGTCATACCATTGTTTGCTGTTATTCATTCTGTTTTCAAGAAGAAAACGCAGCGCCTTATCACTGAATCCGGAAAAACTCATATCAGGCAGCCTCCATTGTTTTGTTTTGTAAGCCATATGTTAGTTTTGCATTTATATAAAATTATATAGTGCTGAAAAAGCAAATGCAAGTAAAGCTATATGTCTTAAGCTGCATTCTGCTAAAGTTTCCCTTTATTGTAATGCAGTTTAATATATAATATCTGAATATCATCACTAAAACTTCCCAGCATTTTTTGGTTCCTCAGACTTATATATGATTATCATTAAGACGAGTTTTTTGACGGACGGGTATTTAAGGGAGACTATTATAAATCGTTGATATAACAAGACATTGCTGATATACTTAATCTGGAAGTATTGTGAAAAGAAAAAAGGTAAGTCGAAATGATTAATAAACCGGTTAGGTTGAAAACTTGATATGAAAAAGAAAAAATGGATTATAATGCCGCTTCTTCTTGTGATAATAGCTTCTGCCTGTATTATTAACATCCTTTTACTGAGTGTTTCCATTGGCGATCTGGGCAATGACAATAAAAATGAGCTTGTTATGATTTTAAAACGGCCGGGAGATGAATATGGGAAAAGCCTCGTGATTGTGTCACTCCAAAAAGA
>JAAYBO010000282.1 GCA_012730095.1 Clostridiaceae bacterium | reverse complement strand
TTGACTTTGGAAACAAAACGGGCTTTGTTTTGCTCACCGCATTCATTGGCGTCAATTTAGGTTTTTCTTTTGGAGCGTTTATAAGTGCTGTTGTTAAAAAATCGGAAGGAGTGAAAGTGGCGGCCATAGTCGGAGTAACAATGATTTGCTGCTTTTTTGCCGGTATGATGCAGCACGAGATTAAGTATATCGTATCGCAAAAGGCGCCCATCTTTTCATATATTAATCCTTTAAACCTGCTGACTGATTCTTTATACAGCTTGTATTATTATGACACGTTTTCAAGGTATTTTAAGAATATTATTCTCCTTACGGTATTTATAGCCGTATTCTGCTCGGGCACATATCTGATCATAAGGAGGCGGAAATATGCAAGTATTTAAGCTTTGTCTTAATATAATAAAAAAGAATCTTCATATAATGCTGATCTATGTCATTGTTTTTTTGGCGGTTTCTTTAATAATGTCTTCTTCGATGACCGGCACGGGTAAAGCGGGAGATATTTCGTTTACCGGAAAAAAAGTTAATGTGGCTTTTATAAGTGAAGAAGAAAGCGCTTTGATTGACGGATTTAAACATGAGCTTGGAAAAATCGCTAATTTTGTCGAGATTCCCGACGAGACCGAGGCGCTGCAGGATGCGCTTTATTTCAGAAAGGTATCATATATTGTCCGTGTTCCGGAAGGTTTCAGCGAAGGGTTCATGAGAAGCGAAGATGTCCGGCTTGAAAAAACAGCCGTACCAAACTCGGCAGATAATATTTATATTGATTTATGCATTGACAAATATTTTAACACGGCAAGGCTGTATGTGCGGAATCTTAAGGATATAAGCCAGGAAGCCCTGGCCCGGTATCTGGAATCGGATCTTGCGCCGGCCGCGTCTGTTGAAATGATAACAAACGGCGAGGAAAACAATGATCACACATATGCAAACTACTTTTACAACTTTTTAGCGTATTCACTGCTTTCGGTTATTATTTTAGGAATGAGTTCGCTCATTTTTGTGTTTAACGATCGGGATCTTAAATTGAGAAACGACTGTTCACCGGTTAAACCGGGCAGCATAAATATGCAGTTTATTCTTTCGAACCTGTTGTTTACGGTTAGTGCCTGGTTTGTAATGGTTTTATTGTGTTTTTTGTTTAATTTCAAAAACAGCCTCAGTATGAACACTGTTTATTTTTTGTTGAGCTCTTTTGTATTTGTTTTCTGCTGCTGCGGATTAAGTTATTTCATCGGTAACCTCATTAAAAGCAAAGGAGCGATTAGTGCCGTCTGCAATATAGTGACCCTCGGGTTCTGTTTTATAAGCGGTGTTTTTGTACCGCAGGAATTTTTGGGAAGCTTTGTTCTGAAAGTTGCCGGATTTACACCTACTTATTGGTACGTTAAGGCGAATAATGAAATAGCGAAGCTTACGGAATTCGGTTTCCAAAATGTTAAGCCGATACTTTCCGATCTGCTGATTATAATAGGCTTTGGATTAGCGTTCTTCACGGCCGCGCTGGTGGTCGTAAAGAAAAAAAGATATGCCTGAATATAAACGACAAACGTGATATATTGTTTTGGGTCACACATGCTCCGGATAAATGAGCCGGCTTTCCGCCGGCTCATTTTCAGATTTTGTAAAGAAACCATTTGCATGTACTGAACTCGTATTTCATTTCAAATCTGCACTCGCGTCCATGGATAACACTTTGTACGGTAAAAACCAGCATACGGTTTCCCGCCAGCTTTTCTTCCTTTCTGTTTAATATCCTGTCTATTTTTACAATCCTGTTTTCCTCTTTTTCATCTGAAATCCGGAATTTTATAGGGGTAATTATCCCGTCCCTGTTAGTACAGCAAATCATATCCACCGATTGCATTAAAACTTTCACGTCTTTCCCTCCTACAGCAAACTTCTCATCGTTGGAAATGCTTCATATACTCCCCCGCAGAGAGGAGGAATTCCCGAATGGGGGAACGAACCTCTTACCA
>JAAYBO010000281.1 GCA_012730095.1 Clostridiaceae bacterium | reverse complement strand
CGAAATTTCCCCCTGATCGGTTGACGGGCCATCGGCAATAACATCCCCCGCGTTAACCTTCTCGCCTTTTTTTACAATTGGTCGCTGGTTAATGCATGTGCCCTGGTTCGAACGCTGGTATTTTAACAGTTTATAATGGTCTTTTACACCGTCTTCCCGGAGGACTACAATTTCATTTGATGTAACTTTTTCCACAATGCCGCTGTTCTGGCATATCTTAACGACACCTGAATCCCTCGCGGCTTTGTATTCTATTCCCGTTGCGATTATCGGGGCTTCAGGTTTGATTAACGGTACCGCCTGGCGCTGCATGTTTGATCCCATCAACGCTCTGTTTGCATCGTCATTCTCTAAAAAAGGAATCATCGCGGTAGCAACCGAAACTAACTGCTTTGGCGATACATCCATATAATCAACGCGATCAGGACTGACTTCAATTATTTCATCCTGAAAACGGCATCCTATACGTTTGTTCACAAAACGTCCTTCGGCATCCAATGGTTCATTAGCTTCGGCAACAATATATCCATCTTCCTCATCGGCGGTCATGTAAACAACCTCATCGGTAACACGGTTCGTTTTTTTATCGACCTTTCTGTAAGGTGCCTCAATAAACCCGTATTCATTAACGCGGGCATAAGTGCTGAGCGAACCAATCAAGCCGATATTCGGGCCTTCAGGAGTTTCTATCGGGCACATGCGTCCATAGTGGGAATGGTGGACGTCACGAACTTCAAACCCCGCCCTCTCACGGGAAAGACCTCCGGGACCGAGAGCGCTCAATCTACGCTTATGCGTAAGTTCAGCCAATGGATTCGTTTGATCCATAAACTGCGAAAGCTGCGAACTACCGAAAAATTCCTTAATTGCCGCGGCTACCGGACGGATATTAATCAGAGCCTGCGGTGTAACAATATCAATATCCTGTATTGTCATTCTTTCGCGTACTACACGCTCCATTCTGGCAAGCCCTATGCGAAACTGGTTCTGAAGAAGCTCGCCTACCGAGCGCAGCCGCCTGTTTCCAAGATGATCGATATCATCAAGCGTGCCAATTCCGTCATCAAGACCTAAAATATAGTTCACGGACGCTATAATATCATCAACGGTTATGTTCTTGGGGATAAGCAAATCTTTATTATTGATAATAGCGGTCTTAATGTCTTCATCACTGGAATACTCATCTAAAATTTGTTTAAGTATTCCATAACGGACCTTCTCTGTAATTCCTACCGAAGAAGCGTCAAAGTTTATATAACCCTTTATGTCAACAGTATTATTTCCGATAACTCTTACTATCTTGCCGTTTATATCAAGGTTTACAACATTAACCCCGGAATTCTGGATCTTCCATGCGGCTTCCTCGGTAATAACGTGTCCTTTTTCAACAATTATTTCACCTGTCTGACCATCGGCTATGCTATCGGCAGCAAACTTGCCCCATATCCTGTAGGCAAGAGCCAGTTTTTTATTGAATTTGTAGCGCCCTACCTTCGAAAGGTCGTAGCGCTTAGGATCAAAGAAAAGATTGTTAAGCAAAGTACCGGCGCTTTCAACAGTTGGAGGTTCTCCTGGGCGCAGGCGCTTATATACTTCCAACAGCCCTTCTTCTTCGCTTTTTGTATTGTCTTTCTGTATCGTTGCAAGGAGTTTTTCATCCTCTCCGAAAAGCTGAATAAGCTGCGCGTCTGTTCCGTACCCAAGAGCCCTTAAGAAAACCGTAATCGGCAATTTCCTTGTGCGGTCAATTCTTACCGATACAATATTATTTGAGTCCGTTTCATACTCAAGCCATGCTCCCCTGTTTGGAATGACCGTATTCGAATACAGCTTTTTTCCGGTCTTGTCACGATCCATAGAGTAGTAGATACCGGGCGAACGGACAAGCTGGCTTACTATTACGCGTTCCGCTCCGTTTATAACAAATGTTCCGGTTTCGGTCATTAACGGGAAATCTCCCATAAATATTTCCTGTTCCTTTACTTCACCGGTTTCCTTGTTAATTAAACGGACCCTGACTTTTAATGGAGCGGAATATGTAGTATCCCGTTCCTTGCATTCCTCTACCGAATACTTTATGTTTTCATCCAGCGAATAATCAATGAACTCCATAATAAGATTTCCGGTATAATCGCTTATCGGTGAAACATCTCTCAGAACCTCCCTGAGGCCTTCCTCTAAGAACCATTGATAAGAATTTTTTTGGATTTCGATCAGATTTGGCATTTCCAGAACTTCATTGATTTTTGAATAACTCATTCTGGTTGCCTTTCCTAACTGAACAGGATGTACCATCCATTATCACCTCATATAGATTTATGTTATCAATTACAACCGTACAGAATAAAACAAAAAAGCCGTGTATATAATATATAAAGAATATCATCTCCCCGCCGGGAATAAGTATTTGTTATTAAATACCTACATAAAAAATTATATAAACAGCAAAAATAGACCAGGAAAACGAGCATTAAAAATGTTGAACCTAATCTCTTTCATACGGTTATAAGGCTAATAATAATAGTTCAAACTCTATCATTCTCCCAATCTATTTTATTGGTTGTAAATTTGCCTGGATTATATTGTACCCTTCGCATATATGTGTTATAATAACTAAGAAAAATATTTCCCATGGAATAGGTATGCCTGGACACAATATGATAATGCAGTTTATAATTCTATCATAGCATATTATTAAAGTCAATGCTTTTTTTGTTTTCTATTTTATTTCCAGTTTTTAACATATATAGCTATAGCTGTAGGCGATTTAAATTTTGAAAGGTATGCCGAACAAATAAAAAACGCTATGTCCTCTTTTTCGCACTACTTCATGAATTTAATCTCAAATCGGTCAAAATCAACAGGTTCCAGAAATTGATCGCTGTTAAACGATGTCCTTCCGAAACGCACAAACTCTCTTGTGTTCTTTCTAAGCCATAGTGGAACTGATACCTCCATTTTTTTACACAATTCTATAAAACATTGCTCAAGCTGTTTTTGAAAGCTTTCGTGTTCGCTGAAAAATAATTCCTCTTCGGCAAGCGTTTTTGTTCCTTTAATTATTTTGGCATGAAGTTTCATATCCAAAGCTCCTTTTTAAAACCGATTTTTTAATCATAGTCAACACTGACAAGATAAAGCCCAAATGGCGGAGCGGTAATCCCTGCCTTTTCCCTTTCCTTATTTGTTAGCAATTCAGGCACTGTATCAGGTGATCTTTTCCTCAAACCTATCTCTACCATTGTTCCGACAATTATCCTGACCATTTTATATAAAAACCCGCTGCCACAAATCGTATAAACAAGATAACCGTCCTCCCGGCTCCACTTTGAAGCGGTAATTGTTCTTGTAAAATTTGATAGGCTATGACCGCTTGAGCAGAAGGAAGAAAAGTCATGCGTGCCTATGAATAATGAAGCTGCCGCTGCCATTTGATCAAAATCAAGCGGTTCGGGAATATGCCATGCCATATTTTCGGCCAGCGGTGATCTAACTCTCCGGTTAATAATTTTATACTGATATGTTTTGCTTGTCGCAGAGTATCTTGCATGAAATTCAGGCTCGGCGTTTTCGGAAGAAATAACCGCTATGTCTTTTGGAAGAACGGCATTAAGCGCATATTGAAACTTATCGGCCGGAATCGTCGATTTCGTATCAAAATGTGCTGTCTGTCCATATGCATGAACGCCCGCGTCTGTTCTGCCGGCTCCTGTAATGCGCACTTTTTCGCCTGTTATCGCTAATATCGCATTTTCAATTTCAGCCTGGACAGTATGCGCATTCTGCTGAACCTGCCATCCGTGATATCCGGAACCGTTATATTCAACTATTATTTTTATACGTCTTGTCGTCACAGCCATCCTCCAAAATAAAAGAAGCAGATTATCTGATTTCGGCGGGTCCTGCTTCGGGTGTTTCGTTTACTTGCGCGACAAAGCGCATACCAATAACACGCTTTAGATCCTTTTTATTTCTGCTGAGAGGTCTCCATATCCCGGGTCGCTCATTAACCCGCTCCACATTTTCCTGTAAGAAGCAGGGCCTTAAAGCATGTCGCCCGGCATAACCGAAAACACCTGAATCACCCGCTGGTTATTCGGAATGATTTTTCCGTTATCTTAATTGATTTTATTATAGCTTATTTTATTACGATGTGGGTATATTTTGTTTGTGATATAATAACCTCACCCGTTACCGAAATCGTAGATTTCGAACGGGTGCCCGAGAACGTTGTATCATGAATTTATACAGCCGATGCTTGGCTGCCCTCGGTTTCACCAAATGAAAATCATATGATTTCTTAAATTCATGATATAATAACCTCACCAAGTGAAAATCTTATATTTTTTTTAAATTCATGATATAATATGTATACCAAATGTGATGGAATTACTAAACACTTTTTGATATTTAGGGAATGGAGCAAATGATTAAAGGAAAGAAAGTTTTACTGCGTACAATCAGAGAAAAAGAGATGGAAGTGGTATACAATCTTATTTGCAGCATTAACAACAAAGGTCCGTACTGGCACCTTATTATTCCGTCTGAAGCCGAATTCAAAAGAGAATTTTCAGAAACCGGCCTTTGGGGCAAAAGAGAAGGCAGAATGCTTATTATGGACATTAATGACACTAAGTATTTAGGCGAAATTCTGTTCTTTAAAGGTCTTGAGTATCAGTCCGGGTTCGAGGTTGGATATGAGCTTTTTCATCCGTCCTATGGCGGTAAAGGCTATATGACTGAAGCACTGCTTCTTTTCTGTGGATATCTGTTCGCGTGCTACCCAATAAATCGCATTCAGGTTAATGCAATGCGCGAGAACATAAGCAGCTGCAAGGTTGCTGAAAAATGCGGGTTTAAATATGAGGGTACCATGCGAAAAGCTACGTATCACGACGGTAAATATCACGATTTAAATCTGTTTTCACTCCTCCGTGAAGAATGTCCCCCTCTTTCAAATCTTCTTGGTTAATCAGCCGAAGCAGGACCCGCGGAAATAATATCAAATACATAGCGGGTGATAACGGGTCTATCCATTGTTGCAGCGTTCCGGCAGGTACGCGGCTTTGATTCGGGTGTTTTCGGCTGCGCAGTGCGACATGTTCGAACGCTCTGCTGCTTACAGGCAGCTTTAGAGCGGTGTTTTCTCTGAATATATCCTTGATGAATATGAAAAAATAAAAGTAGGCTTAACATCATTTAATTTTTATGGAGGAATCGGATGTTTATCAATATTGTATGGAAGACGGCGTTATTATATTTAACTGTTGTTCTATCCATGCGCCTTATGGGTAAAAGGCAAATCGGGCAGCTGCAGCCTTTTGAGTTTGCCATAGCTGTAATGATTTCTGAAATCGCGGCATTTCCCCTGACTGACGAAAGTAAAAACATAATGCACGGAATTATTCCTATTTTTATACTGGTTGTCTGTCAGTTTATTGTTTCGGTAATATCCATTAAAAGTGTACGGGCCCGTGAAATAATTTGCGGACGGCCACGCGTGGTAATAAAAAACGGAACTCTCCATGAAAAAAATCTCCGCAAGGAATTATATACGATAAATGATTTGTTGGAACAGTTAAGAATATGCAATGTTCATAACATATCGGATGTTGAATTCGGAATACTTGAAACAAATGGAGAACTAAGCATGGTTATGAAATCCCAAAAAAGACCGCTGACACCGGCTGATCTTGGAATAGACACGGAATATGAAGGGCCTTCACTTGACATTATCATTGACGGTGTTGTTCATAATGAAAATCTGGAACTTGCAGATCTTGACACAAATTGGCTGATTGAGCAGTTAAAAAGCAAGGGATGGTCTGACCCAAAGGACATATTCTTTGCGTCTTTAAACTCAAAAGGGGAATTATATATTCAACCAAAATGGAAAGCGGTAAAAAAAAGAAAGTGTTAATTATTTTACTTAATGACCAAAATTTGGTTTGATAATTTACTATTTTTTTCTCCCCAAAAATGCTGTAACATTAAGTTCACTTTTTTCGGCAGTTTGCATAATATATTCAACGACTTTGTTTAAAATCTCCAGGTCAAGTTTTTTGCGATCTATCTCAGTAAGGTTTGACTCTATTTCTTGCGGGTACCTTATACTGACTTTAGGAGGAACGCGTAGAACATCAACCTCAGCATTTCTCACTGAAACTGAATTGCTGAATATTGATACCTTGACTTTGAAATTCGGATCCGCGCTTTTTTCTTTAATAACACTTACCGAAAACGTCATTTTTTACACCTTCATTTTAATAAATTCAACAATCCTTCAAAAAACAATGCGGGCTCTGCTTCTAACAATTTATATGCTAATAATTATCATATATAATATTTATCGGTCTTTTTACATCTTTTTTGATATTAAAACCTAATGCCAATCTCAAAAATCAAGTGTTCAGATCCTTAAGGCTTTTCAGGTATTGACCGGTATATGAGTCAGGATTATCTGCAAGCATTTCAGGAGTTCCGGTAGCTATTACCATTCCTCCCCTGTCTCCACCTTCAGGTCCGAGATCAATAACATAGTCGGCTGTTTTTATAACATCCATGTTATGTTCAATTACTATTACGGTATTGCCGCCTTCGACCAATTTCTGGAGCACATCAATAAGCCGGTGGACATCGGCAATATGAAGCCCCGTAGTAGGTTCATCCAGGATATACAGTGTTCTGCCTGTACTTCTTTTTGAAAGCTCGGTGGCAAGTTTTACTCTCTGCGCTTCTCCGCCTGAAAGAGTGGTTGACGGCTGCCCAAGTTTGATATAACCAAGGCCAACCTCACTTAATGTTTCCATCTTCCGGTTGATGGACGGTATGTTCTTAAAAAACTCCAGTGCTTCATCAACAGTCATATCAAGTATATCCGCTATATTCTTGCCTTTATACTTTACCTCAAGAGTTTCCCTGTTATACCTTTTACCTTTGCACACTTCGCACGGAACGTAAACATCGGGAAGAAAATGCATTTCAATTTTTATTATCCCATCACCGGCGCATGCCTCACAGCGGCCGCCCTTCACATTAAAACTGAAACGTCCCTGCAGGTAACCGCGCGTTTTTGCGTCGTTTGTCGAAGCAAACAGGCTTCTGATATGATCGAATACACCCGTATAGGTCGCGGGGTTTGAACGGGGAGTCCTTCCTATTGGGGATTGATCAATATTTATTACTTTATCAAGATGTTCAATTCCGATAATATCCTTATGCTGCCCAGCCTTTGTTTTGGCTCTGTTAAGCTTTGCGGCGAGCTTTTTATACAGGATTTCATTTACCAGTGAGCTTTTTCCCGAACCCGAAACACCGGTAACACAGATAAATATTCCCAGTGGAAACCTGACATTGATGTTTTTTAAATTGTTCTCACAGGCCCCGACAACCTCGATATATTTGTTATTCGGTTTTCTTCTGGACGGTGGAACCATTATTCTTTTTACTCCGCTCAGGTACTGACCGGTTATAGACTGAGGGGTTTTAATAATATCCTCCAAGGTGCCCTGTGCGACAACATATCCGCCTTTTACACCTGCTCCGGGACCCATGTCAATTATGTGATCGGCACTCCTCATCGTCTCTTCGTCATGTTCGACTACAAGCACCGTATTGCCGAGATCCCTCAGCCGCGACAAAGTGGCAAGGAGCCTTTTGTTATCCCTTTGATGAAGCCCTATGCTCGGTTCGTCAAGTATATACAATACTCCCATCAACCCTGAACCTATTTGCGTTGCCAAACGGATTCGCTGTGCTTCACCACCGGATAAAGTACTTGATGACCGCGCCAGTGTCAGATAATCAAGACCGACATCCCTTAAAAAACCCAAACGCGCTTTTATCTCTTTTAAAACCCTGTGGGCAATTAATTCTTCCCTCTCTGTAAGTTTGAGTCCGGAAAAAAAGGCCATGCAGTCCGATACCGACATATCCGCAACCTCGGCTATGTTTTTATTGCTGATGGTAACGGCAAGGCTTTCCCTTTTTAACCTGTTTCCCTGACAAGCCTGGCAGAGGATTTTACCCATAAAACTTTCGTAATACTCTTTCATGCCTTCTGATTTGGTTTCTCTGTAGCGGCGATCCATACTCGTTATAACCCCTTCAAACGGAGCCATAAAAGAGCCGCTTCCATATTCTCTGTCATACCGTATTTTAATTTTCTCGCCGTCAGTACCGTATAATATTTTATCAACTATTCCCTGAGGCAGTTTTTCTACCGGCGTATAAATACTAAAACCATAATGCTCTGAAAGTGCAATCAGGTACATACGGCTGTATGTGTCCTCATTGGCAAAATTCCAGCCGCCTACATTTATTGCGCCCTCTGCGAGCGATTTGGAGCGATCCATTATTACAAGATCCGGATCTATTTTCATAAGGCTTCCAAGGCCGGCACAGGAAGGACACGCCCCATACGGGTTATTGAAAGAAAACATCCTTGGCGTCAGCTCTTCAATACTGATTCCGCAGTCAGTACACGCAAAGTTCTGACTGAACATTATTTCTTCTTTTCCATAAACATCAACAAGAAGAATTCCGCCTGACAGATTCAGGATGGTTTCAATGGAATCGCTAAGCCTTTTATTAATGCCGGGGCGTATAATTAAACGGTCTACAACAATTTCGATTGAATGCTTTTTATTTTTGTCAAGCTTAATATCATCATCATAAATATCAATGATTTCCCCATCGATACGCAGACGAACATAGCCGCTTTTTTTCGCATCCTGTATAAGCTTGGTGTACTCTCCTTTTCTTCCTCTTACCACAGGAGCGAGCAGTTGTATCCTGGTTCCTTCTTCGAGCGAAAGGATGGAATCTACCATCTGGTCAATGGTTTGTTGAGATATTTCCTTTCCGCATTCCGGGCAGTGTGGTACCCCTATTCTTGCAAACAATAGCCTTAGATAGTCATATATTTCGGTAACGGTTCCAACTGTAGAGCGCGGATTATGGCTTGTGGTTTTTTGATCAATCGATATCGCGGGCGACAACCCTTCAATATACTCAACTTCGGGTTTCTCCATAAGCCCTAAGAACTGGCGCGCATATGATGAAAGAGATTCGACGTACCTTCTTTGGCCTTCGGCGTATATTGTATCGAATGCAAGGGAAGACTTCCCTGAACCGCTTAACCCTGTAATTACAACAAGTTTATTCCTTGGTATTTCAATGTCGATATTCTTTAAATTGTGTTCACAGGCACCTTTAATGTATATATTATCTCGCATATTTACACTCCAACCGTATATAATATTTCATTTTCCTCAAACTTTTAATCCCAAATTTGTTTTTATGCTCTATAGCATATTACTAATTATAGCAGAAGATTTTAAACATGCAAACATTTGTTCGATATTTTTCTGTTTTTTTTCGCTTTTACTGTTCGGATACAGAGTAATCATTAAAGGTATACGTGCACCATTGTTTGGATTTTATGTCAGTAATTTATTTATCTCTTTCAAGCTTTATGTTTCATTTTATAGACAAATTATTATAGATATGGTGGCAGGCGCCATCAAAGCTTGATACAATATAAATTAAAATGGGGGAGATATATTATGAAAATTCGAAAAGAATGCAGTCTTGCGAAGATGTATTCGGGATCGCATAATCAAATACTGGCGACATCGCCCGAGCTTAAATTTATTAATGCGGTTTGTAATCAGGACTTTGAGACTGCGCTGGGACTATTTTCAGAGAAAAAGCTTTTTGGGAATGCACCCAGTGCTGTAGATGCGCCCTATGGAAGGTTTGAAGGCATTGAAGGCATTCGGAGCTTTGCTGAGGGCTGGCTCCCTACCTTTCATGCAAAACGGGCTTTTGTAACACCTGTTATACAAACACGTGCCAATGGCAGATCCGTAACTGAGTTGGTTGTAAATTTTGTTGTTGACAATGAGATTAACCAGGTGCCCATGTTTGTTATTGGTGACCTGCGCACAAAGGATACTTTGGATGAGGTTAGACTATATTGCCACCACACGTTTGTTCCCGGATTACAAGCATACCGAAAACCAATATTCAAATCCGCGCATTTGGAAATGGGAGATCCGGGATTATTGACAGGTGCGGTACGCGAGTATTATGAGGCACTCCACCATGTACCGCACGTGGATGTTGACCGGATTTTAGCCTGCATGAGCCCAAATTGCAAATTTGGCGGGTATGAACCGGCGGACACGCGGCATGCAACGGCTGATACACCGGAAGAAATCCGAAAAAAATATGAAGCAATGGCCGAATACATACCCCGGTGTGTTGGTATGCGATATGAAACAATTATAGACGATGGAACCACTTGTGTGATTGAATGGGTTCATATCGTAACCAGAGCAGGACAGGAAGAACGAAAAAGAATCGCGATTTCCGGTGTAGCCGCATATGAAAGAGGAGAAGACGGGCTTCTCTGCTCGATACGGATAAGTGATTATGCAGGTTACGAACACACTATTGATTGGACAAAAACACCGGTGACCGAAGAACAGGCCAAGTCAATAAATTTTGTTGAAAGTTTTCCGGCCGGGGTTGGCAGAAAGCCTCAATCTTAAGGTAATGCACGGGGGAAGTTAAAGATTATATTCAGCTTCCCCCATGTGATATAATTCCAATTATCATCACAGAATAGGCTCCGACAATCGCAGGGCATTAATTCCCGGCGGTTGTCGTTTTTTTGTTATGTAAGTATATAGGGTGTGTAAATTTTGCCGGTCTTGAAATCATGTTGATTAATCCGGATAGATCGGATAGGTCTGAAGATGCCCCAAAACAAACCCTCCAAGATTAGTGTAAAAGACAATGCCATATCCGTCCCGGCCGTCCATGACCCTGAAAGGAATCCAACCTTCCACAATCGAGAAAGGCTCTATCGTGAAAGGCAAACCTTTATCCCCCAAAACAGCCATATCCTCTTCGGTGAAGTCAAGCGCAGCTCCCCCGCTTCGGGTGAAAAGTCTTTCGATTGTCATAACTTCGTTAGAGGTATTGGCTATCTTGACCTTAACCAAAGCCAGGAAACCGTCTCCCTTCTCTAAAGGGCCGATTCTGTCATTCTCCACTACGATGAGATTGCTGGCCATAGCCTTCAGTTTGCCGTTTCCTATCACTTGCCTGAAGTGCTGTGCTATTATAAAGGGAGCACCGTTTTCATCTTCTAATATATACCCATACTTGTAGTATGGAGTGGTGTCGGCAACATCAGTTGCATCATCCAATACGGCAAAAAAGATGGGATGACCAAGAGAGTAAGATAGTCCCTCCAACTCAAGAAAAACAAGCCCTGCGTCCGGATTCTGTGCAGTGACAACCACTCTCTTAATTTCTCCCGGGGCGATGGAAACTGGTGCGTCCTGCACTTTAGAACCCGCAACATCATTACCTTCACTGTCCAGGATGGAGAATTGCATGTTTTCATCGGTAATGACAAGAGTTTCATCACCTGTGTTGCCAATGTCAATAACAAGCCTTGCAGGATTCTTTGTAAACTCCCGGATCTGATACCTGAAAGTATCATGATAAACAGGAGTAAGCATAGAAGTTCCAACCGAGATTATATCATCTATCGTGTAAGGTGTTTGAGAATCCATGTTCAGTTCCGGCAGTTGCGCCATCGGGATAAGCTCTATAATATTGTTTTTCTCATTTCCATCCCCATTTTTCTTTCCTTCTGTTTCTATTACATTGTTTTCAGGGGTGTCCTCTTCTGTCTCCACTTTGCCATTTTCGGGAGCATTCTCTTCCGCTTCCGCCGCGTCATTTTCAGGAACAATACTCTCTGATTCCGATTCATAAGAAACCGGATTATCTTTTTCTCCATCCTGCTGTTCAGTTTTCTCACCAGTTTGTACACTTAAAACTTCTTTAGACTTCTGAGGAGTTTTCATTTCTGATTTGGCTTTTTTCGAACAGCCTGATAAAAGAGTAAATAAAACAAGTAAGATAACAGTAATTCTTCTGTAAAGCATAGTCTCATCCTTTTGTTGTTATTTTTTTATGTCAATTATATAACATCTTTTATTTTACCACCAGTTTACGATTTGTACACAAAAAACCGCCAAAGAGAATTCTCCCCCTGACGGTTGGCGATTGCGATAAGCATACTTTGTAATTGTAAACAAGCTTTTGTGTATGTCGACAATAAAATTATCTCTTTGAAAACTGTGGCGCCCTGCGTGCCTTTTTCAAACCATACTTCTTTCTTTCCTTCATTCTTGGATCACGTGTAAGGAAACCTGCCTTTTTTAGAACAGGTCGGTATTCCTCATCCGCTTTGAGCAGAGCCCTGGATATCCCGTGACGTATAGCACCGGCTTGCCCTGTAAAACCACCGCCTACAACATTAACATATATATCAAACTTACTTTCCGTTTCGGTAAGAACCAATGGCTGCCTTGTTATAACTTTCAGGGTTTCGAGCCCGAAATAATCATCCAGAGAACGGCCGTTTACGGTAATGTTTCCTTCACCAGGGACAAGACGCACCCGTGCAACCGAGCTTTTTCTTCTGCCTGTTCCGTAATATTGCAACTTTGCCATTTAAACCATGCCTCCCATCATTAAATATCCAGTTCAAGCACTTCAGGCTTTTGTGCCTGGTGCTTGTGTTCCGAGCCGGCATATACCTTAAGCTTCTTGAACATTTTCCTTCCCAGGCTGTTCTTTGGAAGCATTCTTTTAACTGCCAGTTCAAAAGCTTTTTCAGGCCTCTTTGCAAGGAAATGACGGTATTTAATTTCCTTTAAATTACCCACATAACCCGAATGATGCCTGTACATTTTCTGATCAAGCTTTTTGCCTGTTAATAAAACTTTATCAGCATTCAACACAATAACATAATCGCCTGTATCAACATGAGGCGTAAAGTCCGGTTTGTGCTTCCCGCGTAAAATTTTCGCAATTTCGCTTGCCGCACGGCCAAGTACTTTGCCCTCAACATCGACGACAAACCATTTTCTTTCGACATCAGCGGCATTTGCCATATATGTTTTCACTGCTTACCCTCCCATGTGCTGTTGTATTATCGTATTAGTTTTAAACTAAACTGTTATTCCGGTATTAGAAACCTAATAAAAGGTTTACACTATACTGGTATTCGTTTTAAATAAAAAACCACTGCAATAAAGCAGCGGTTCTTATTTTAATACATGATGAAAACAATGTCAAGATATTTTTCCGGTATTTTTAATATACCTCTCTCATTCTCTTAATATTTCACTTTATATCTTGTTTTCTCTCTTTTTTTCAAGTTTCATTTCATTTTTCTTGAACCGGTTCCCTGTATTTTATAAACTCAAGATTTCCGTCTATAATTTGCAGTTCCACCGTATCGCCTTCCTGTATTTCCCCGTCAAGCATTTTTTCAGCCAATTTATCCTCAACCATGTTTTGTATCATTCGCCTTAGCGGCCTGGCGCCATACACTTTATCATAACCTTTTTCTGCAAGAAACGCCTTAACGCCGTCCTCGGTGAAAAGCGTGATATTTATCGCTTTAAGCCTTTCCGATACCTCATTAAGCATTAACCCTGCAATATTGTTTATATTCTCTTGCGTCAACGGGTGGAAAACTATCAGCTCATCAACCCTGTTCAAAAACTCCGGACGGAATGTGCGTTTAAGCTCATTCATCACATTTTTTTTCATGTCCTCGTAATCCCGCGCCTCATTAACAACCGCGGCGCCGAACCCAAGTCGTTTCGGTTCTACTATATCCCGGGCTCCGACATTCGACGTCATTATAATAACCGTGTTTCTGAAATCAACAACCCTTCCGGTGGAATCGGTTAACCGTCCGTCCTCCAATATCTGCAAAAGAATGTTAAAAACATCCGGATGGGCTTTTTCAATTTCATCAAACAGTATAACAGCATACGGTTTTCTTCGGACCTTTTCGGTAAGCTGCCCTCCTTCGTCATAACCAACATAACCAGGAGGTGAACCAACAAGCCTTGAAACGCTGTGTTTTTCCATATACTCGGACATATCAATTCTTATCATATGGGATTCATCCCCAAACAAAGATTCGGCAAGCGCTTTCGACAGCTCGGTCTTACCGACCCCGGTGGGTCCTAAGAAAATGAATGAACCTACCGGACGCTTCGGATCTTTCAAACCAACCCTGCCGCGGCGGATAGCTTTAGAAACCGCACTAACGGCCTCGTTCTGGCCAATAATGCGCTTGTGAAGAATCTCTTCCAGTTTTTTAAGCTTTTCTGTTTCTTCCTGGGCTAAACGGCTTACCGGTATGCCTGTCCAACTCCCGACAATCTCAGCTATCTCTTCCTCCGTAACCTTTTGTGTTTGTGTCTGGTTCTGCTTTTTCCACTCTTCCTTGCGTGCATTCATTTCTTCCTTTAATTTGTTTTCCTCGTCACGCAGGGATGCTGCTTTTTCAAACTCCTGGCTTACAATCGCATCCTCTTTCATCTTGTGGATTTCTTCTATTTTTTGTTCAAGTTCCTTCAGAGCCGGAGGCGCGGTAAAACTTTTCAGTCTTACTTTTGATGCCGCTTCATCTATCAAATCTATCGCCTTATCGGGAAGATACCTGTCGGTAATATACCGTATTGACAGCTTTACCGCAGCTTCCAAAGCGTTATCGGTAATTTTCACATTATGATGCGCTTCATACTTGTCCCGGATTCCCTTTAAAATTTCTATGGCTTCATCTTCTGCCGGCTCTCCTATTTTAATTGGCTGGAACCGTCGTTCAAGAGCGGCATCCTTTTCGATATATTTGCGGTACTCATCCATTGTCGTTGCTCCAATTACCTGGATCTCACCCCTTGCCAAAAGAGGTTTCAGGATATTTGACGCGTCGATTGCTCCTTCGGCCGCACCAGCTCCGACAATTGTATGCAATTCATCTATAAAAAGAATAACATTTCCGGCGTTACGTATTTCCTCAATTGATCTTTTCAGGCGGTCTTCAAACTCGCCGCGGTATTTCGCACCTGCTACCATTGAAGACAAATCCAGCGTAACTACCCTTTTATCCTTAAGAATTTCAGGTATATTCCCCTCAATAATCTTTTGTGCGAGCCCTTCGCAAATAGCTGTTTTACCAACGCCAGGCTCTCCGATAAGACACGGATTGTTCTTTGTTCTGCGGCTTAGTATCTGAATAATTCGTTCAATTTCCCTATCCCTGCCGATAACAGGATCGGTCTTGCCATCTTTTGCCATCAGCGTTAAATCCCTGCCGTATGAATCAAGAGTGGGGGTTTCAATATCCTCCGCTTTCGGTTTGCCAGCCGCGACAGCAGCGGGAGTATCTTCCTGAAGCATTGTAATGATGTTTTCATAGAGTTTGCTGATATCTATACCCATTTCCAAAAGTATGCGAACAGCAATGCTTTCACCTTCACGCAAAATACCCAAAAGCAGGTGTTCGGTGCCGATGTAGTTCTGTCCCATCCGCCTTGTTTCGGCATAAGAAAGTTCCATTACTCTTTTAGTCCGCGGAGTGTAGCCTACAACCGGCTGGTTTCCTTCGCCTTTTCCCACTATAGATAAAATGGTGTCCATCACTTTCTGTTCCGTGACACCGCTGGTCATAAGGACTCCGGCCGCAATACCGGTCCCTTCCTTAACAAGACCCCAGAGTAAATGTTCCGTACCGATATAATTATGCCCAAGAGCTAACGAGCATTCTTTTGCATAATTTAAAGCTTGCGTTGCTTTTTGTGTGAACCTTCCATATATCATTTATACCACCTCAAATTCTCTTTTGTTCCCGTATTATCCGGAGAAACCATTTTTGTGTTAGTTGCTTTGCTGTTTATGTTTATTTATCATTTCCCTGACAAGCTCCGCACGGAAGCTATCCCGTTCATTGGGCTTTAACAGTCTTCCTGTTCTCTTTTGCAGCCCGCCCGGCTGAATCATGAGCATTATTTCGTTTATATCCGTTATGTCTATTCCGTTAATAATGCCCATATCCACTCCAAGCCTGACATCCGACAGGCGTTTTAACGTTTCCCCGGTATCCATAAGCCTTGCGTTTTTCAAAATCCCGTAAGAACGGAAAATTTTGTCCTCAAGCTGGAAACGGTTCTGCTTTAAAATTTCCTGCCGTAGTTTTCGTTCCTGTTCTATGATTTGCCGCGCTATGTTTTTTATTCCAAGTATTATATCATTCTCACTTTTGCCAAGTGTTACCTGGTTTGAAAATTGAAACATATTTCCCGATGCCTCGGTATTCTCTCCATACATACCGCGAACAGCCATCCCAAGCTTTCCGATCGCTTCAAGCACAGGCTTTATATATCCGGTCATTGCAAGAGCGGGAAGATGCATCATTACCGACGCACGGATCGCGGTTCCTATATTTGTAGGGCAGCTGGTAAGGTATCCTATGTTTTCATCCCAGGCAAAATCGATTGTTTCCGACAATAAATCATCAATATTATTGCATATCTCCCACGCTTTTGAAAGCTGCATGCCCGAAACAAGGCACTGTATCCTTAAATGATCCTCTTCGTTAACCATTATCGAAATCTGCTCGTCGTTACTTATAAGCAGTCCTCTGATTCGGTCGGCTTCCAAAAGCTCTTTGCTTACAATATGCTTCTCTACCAAAACAGCTTTTTCTATCACATCAAGATTCGCAAAATCTATATACTGAAAAATATCCTCCATGCTTTTACTGCCGGCAAACAGAGCGTTTTTTGTTTTTTCTACTATATCCTGCTGCATTTCCGGAGTGGTTTTATGTGGAAAAGGATACCTGGCAAAATTTCTTGCCAAACGTACTCTGCTGCTTAGAACGACATCTGAATCGGGTCCTTTTTCAACATACCACATTTTCATATTATCACCCCGCTTCACAATATTATTGCCTTGCCTTCTCCATTGCCCGGATTTGATCGCGCAATTGGGCGGCCAGCTCATAATCTTCGTTAATAATGCACTGCTGAAGCTTTGATTTCAAATCTAACAATGTTTTAGCTTCTTTTATTTTTCCAGAAAGTTTTTTCGGTATTTTACCATGATGCTTTACGTTCCCGTGTATTCGTTTCAGCATTGTCTGTATGCTGTCATTGAAGGTTTCGTAGCATTTTACGCACCCAAGCATTCCTGTCTTGTTAAACTCACTGACCGTTAAGCCGCAGTTATCACATTTTTTTGACAAAAAAGGCTGTTCCTTAATTCCGGTAATGTTGTCGGTCCACATAATTCCCGAAATAAGGTTATTTATATTTATCTTTAATTGACTATTTTCCCTTGCACATTGTTCACAAACATACATTTCAACTTTCTGCTGGTTTTTTATTTGCGTAAAGTGGACGGTTGCTTCTCTTTGCTTGCATATCTGGCATAACAGCATAGTTACCGCCTCCTTCCATAAATATATCACGAGGCAAAGATGGTTATATTGTAAGGCTCATGAGCATATTTTTCAATATTGCCGCTCTTGTTTCATCACGAATTTCCGGCGAAACAGAAACTAACGCTTTATCGGATATCGCAGCTTTCATTAAACCCGCTTCCTGCTCGTTCACAACATCATAATCAATAAAATTCTGTATAAACACTTCGCAAGCGTGCTGTGATAATTTATCCCCTATCGATGTAATAATATGCATAAGATATTCTCCGGTAGAACTTGGGTTCAGACGCTTAATGCTTATATATCCACCGCCGCCCCTTCTGCTTTCGACATAATATCCTTTGTCTGTTGAAAACCGGGTAGATATGACATAATTAATCTGGGACGGCACGCAGTTAAAGCGGTTTGCGAGCTCATTCCTCTGTATTTCTATTGAACCATCCATATCATTTATCATTTCTTTGATAAATGATTCTATAATATCACTTAATCTTGCCATAAAATCACCCTTAACAATTTGTCTTTGACTATCTCTGACTATTATTATACTTCAATTTTTTCCGTTTTTCAAGGGGCTTGTTATAGTTGTCGTTATGTGCTTTGTCGACCAAGGAAACGAAACACCCGAAGCAGGACCCGCGGGAATAGTGTTCATACACTGCTCATGAACTATTGTACAATAACGTCAACAAAGAGCTTCATTTGCAAGAGCTACACAGTTCAGCTCGGGCAAGTCGAAACTCGCAAAAATGCTTTGAAATATTTTTGCATGAAACATTTTTGCTCAGACAGTCGACTTGCTTATCCTCGCTCTGACTGTGTATCTCTATGCTGCATTTTCGCTATAGTTTCCGTTATTGTATAATAGTTCCTCAAATTACTGTGCTGATTCAGCCAGATAAACAGCGGGTGGTTCGGGTGTTTTCGGTTACGCAGGGCGACATGCTTCAGCGCCCTGCTGCTAACAGGCAACTTGGGGGCGGGTTAATGAGCGGCCCGGGATATGGAGACCTCTGTTTAAAAAATTTACGGGCTTAAAGCGTGTAATCGGTACGTGCTTTGTCGCACAAGGAAACGAAACACCCGAAACAGGACCCGCGGAAATAATGTACAAACTGAACTATTATACAATAGTTCTTCTTACGTTTGAACAGATATGAAAGCAAAGCGCAGAATATAT
>JAAYBO010000032.1 GCA_012730095.1 Clostridiaceae bacterium | reverse complement strand
TAGGATTTTATGTAAGCAGTCTCTTTTCTGTGAGTTTTATATTCACATTTTTCCCTTCGTGCTCTATTTTGTAGGTAAACTTATCAATGCAGGATTTGTATAAATACAAGACTTTATTGTTAGAGTCTTTGACCTCTTTGAAATCCTGATCTAGTAACACCCATACTTTTTCTTCTTCAGAAAGCCCTTTTACAGATTTTGAAAACAAATATCCATCACCATGTTGTTTTGAGAAAGCAATATTTTGTGCACAGTTAAGTCCTTTATCGGCTACATGGATAGTTTTTCCGGTAACGCTATTCTGCATTTTCAATCGATCTATAACATCTCTTATGACTGGCTTTTCTGATTCATTACCCGGATACATTTTCATTCCAATAGGGATTTGGTTACGATCCAGTAATAATCCGAGCCCAACAATTGGAGCCTTCTTGTTTTCTTTACTGGGACCCTTTTTCCTAAAGTCATCCTCTCGGTCAATCTCAAAGTAAAAATTTGTACAGTCAAAATAGGATTTTGAGACATCTAATCCAAAAATTTTATTTACTTGTACGGTAAATATCTCAATAAACTTTTCATAATCGTTTCCAAGAAAGGACAATCCGTCTAAAAGCTGGTCATATGAATAGCCGACGGCTTTATATAGCTCAGGTAATACCTCGTGAAAAGTTCTGTGTTTACTGCAGGGATTAACAGCTCTGGCATAAATAAGGGAAGAGAGAAGTTCATAAAGGTCGTATTCAAAATCATTTGTAAGTTTGAAATAATCTACATATTTTTTTATTTGCAGTTTATCTAAAATGGCTTGGAAAGGGAAATAACCCAGATACATATTTGGAGACTTGTCGGATATCTTTCTGACACCTGCGGTAGATTTTTCTTGATTTAGAGCATCAACTTCTTTTTGAAAATGAGAAATGGGATCTTCCATTCCTTTCTCTTGCCAGGTTTCCACAGAGCCGAGGGACTTGAAACATTTATGAGCAGTTCCTTTTTTATCGTGACTGTAAAAGCTCTCATCAATAGAGAGATAAGTACGACCTTTCAGTTTTGTCTTTTTTAGATAATATGCCATAAGAACATCCTCCTTAATATAACGCCACTAACGCCATTATTATATCATAAAAAAAAATATTTTTTCAAGTATTTTGAGTAATAAAAAAAGCCTTATTTTTAGGCTTTTGAAGGTGATTTGTATAAATTTTACTCCTAAAGATTTATGGTGTTAACGTCTAAAGACGGGAATAAAAAAAGAATACCATTCTTTACATGCTGGGAAATGAAGTGTATAATTAGTTTAATTAAATGAAGCTTAATATTGCATTTGCAGGGGAACCATTATGGTTGAGAAGGTTAAAACCTGACCCTTTGAACCTGATGTAATTAATATTACCGTAGGAAGCAAATAAAAAAGTTTAAAAGTGCTTGCCTTGCGGCAGGCATTTTTTTTAAAAAAATAAAAGGAGACGAACTAAATGGCGGTTAAATATTCAACCCAGATGGATGCGGCAAAAAAGGGAATAATTACGGAGCATATGGTTTGTGTAGCTGTTAAGGAAGGTGTTGATTCGGAGTACATAAGGAAAAATGTATCTGTTGGAAAAATCGTGATACCGGCGAATAAAAACCATAAAGCACTCGAACCTGAGGGCATTGGATTGGGCTTAAGAACAAAAATCAATGTTAACATAGGAGTTTCAGGCGATTGCCATGATATCGATTGTGAGATTGAAAAGGCACGTAAAGCTCTTGAATTGAAGGCTGAAGCGATTATGGATTTAAGCTCATTCGGCCAGACATCAAAATTTAGAAAAATGCTTATTGAAATGTCCACCGCGATGATAGGAACAGTTCCCGTATACGATGCGGTTGGTTATTACGGTAAGGATCTTAAGGATATTACGGCAGGGGAGTTTTTAAAGGTAATAGAAGAACATGCGGCTAACGGTGTTGATTTTATAACGATACATTCGGGTATCAACAGGGATATGGCGCAAGCGATAAGAAATAATAAAAGACAGACAAATATTGTTTCAAGGGGAGGCTCGCTTCTCTATGCATGGATGGAACTAAACAATAGCGAAAACCCATTTTATCAGTACTTTGATGACATACTTGACATATGCTCTGATTATGACGTAACGGTTAGCTTAGGTGATGCATGCAGACCCGGAAGTATCGCTGACGCTACCGATTCTGTCCAGATAAGAGAATTGATAACTCTTGGAGAGCTCACCGAAAGAGCATGGAATAAAAATGTTCAGGTTATTATTGAAGGTCCCGGTCATATGCGGATCAACGAAATAGCCGCTAACGTCGTTCTTCAGAAAAAACTGTGTAAAGGCGCTCCGTTCTATGTTCTTGGACCTGTTGTTACCGATGTTGCTCCGGGATATGATCATATAACAAGCGCGATAGGAGGGTCAATAGCAGCAGCTAATGGTGCAGATTTTTTGTGTTATGTAACCCCTGCGGAACATCTGCGGCTTCCAAATCTTGAGGATATGAAAGAAGGTATAATAGCCGCAAAAATAGCGGCACACGCGGCAGACCTTGTAAAAGGTGTTAAAGACGCTGAAAAATGGGATTATGAAATGAGTGAGGCAAGAAGAGAACTAAACTGGGAAAAAATGTTCTCGCTTGCTATAGATCCTGAAAAAGCCGTAAAATACAGGATGGATTCAATTCCGGGAGCCCGTGACAGCTGTACGATGTGCGGAAAGATGTGTGCCGTAAGGAACATGAACAGAGTATTGGAAGGAAAAGAAGTTAATATTATTTAAGTTAAAAGACTTCACTGCATTTTATCGATAAATAAAAACGATTCGAGGTGTTAATAATGAAAGTCAGAACAATAGCGTATTCGGCGGTTTTAATTGCATTCGGCGTGGCGGGAGGGTACTTTATTTATTTTCCGGTCGGAGCCTCCAAATGTACACCGGTGCAGCATATTATAAATGTTCTGGCGGCCGTGCTGCTTGGACCTGGGTACGCGGTTCTTTCAGCATTTTGCATATCTCTAATCCGCAATATTCTCGGAACCGGAACTGTTCTTGCGTTTCCAGGAAGCATGGTCGGCGCTTTTCTGGCTGGTTTGTTGTACAAAAAAACTAATTCGAAAGTTATCGCGGCTTTGGGTGAAATTTTTGGTACAGGCATACTTGGTGCGATTATTGCCTGGCCTATTGCAAATTTCATGCTTGGCAACGACGCTGCCGCTTTTTTCTTTGTTGGCCCGTTTTTGCTAAATACTGTTGTGGGAAGTATAATAGCTTTATTGGTATTGAAAGCAATGGACTTTGCAAAAGGTTCCGTTAATACAACAGAAAACCGGAAGGAGAATAATAAATGATGAAAAACGTGCTTGCTATTGCAGGGTCTGATTCAAGCGGAGGAGCTGGAATCCAGGCCGATCTGAAAACATTTTCCGCACATGGTGTATTTGGGATGACAGTGATTACCGCTGTAACGGCTCAAAACACATCAAGGGTTATTGATGTCCAGGATATCAGTCCGGATATGATAGGAAAACAAATTGACGCAATATTTGAAGATATTAATGTTGACGCGGTTAAAATCGGAATGGTTTCGAAAATTGAGAGCATAAAGGTTATCGCGGAAAGACTAAGAGAATACAAGCCTAAAATCATTGTGCTTGATCCGGTGATGATATCAAAAAGCGGATACGCTCTTCTTAAGCCTGATGCGATAAAGACACTGATTTCAGAACTTTTGCCGCTTTCTACTGTGGTAACTCCGAACGCTCCTGAAGCAGAAAAAATATCAGGCATAAAAATTAAAACGATGCCGGACATGAAAAGGGCGGCAAAGATTATACATGATATGGGCGCAGAAAATGTTCTTGTTAAAGGCGGACATATCGAAGGCAGCCATTCGACCGATTTCTTGTTTGATGGGAAAAGTTTTAATGTATATGAGTCGGAGTATATTAAAACAAAAAACACACATGGCACCGGATGTACTCTTTCATCTGCTATTGCTTCAAATCTCGCTCTCGGAATGGATATTGTGAGCGCTGTTGATAACGCGAAAAAATACATTACAAGCGCAATAATGCATTCTTTAGCTATAGGGAAGGGAAACGGACCTACACATCATTTTTATGAACTGTACAAAAAAGCCGGTATATTGTGTTAATTCAGGAAAGGATTAAAATGGAACAAAGCATACTATCTGAAATATCGGATATATTCAATGATGTAAAAAGCTTAAAACCGCTTGTTCATCATATTACAAATTACGTAACCGCTAACGACTGCGCGAATATAGTCCTCGCTGTTGGCGCGTCTCCGGTTATGGCTGATGACCCGGAAGAAGTTGAAGAGGTTGTTTCGCTGTCACAGGCATTGGTTATAAATCTTGGCACTTTAAGCAAAAGAACTGCAGAATCGATGTTAAGAGCCGGAAAGAAAGCGAATGAGCTTGGGATACCCGTGATACTTGATCCGGTTGGAGCCGGAGCGATTTCATGCAGAAACCGTACGGCGGAAAAAATCATTCAAAATGTAAAGCTTTCGGTGATTCGAGGCAACATGTCCGAGATAAAGGCAATTGCGGGATTGGGTTCGTCCACCCGCGGAGTTGATGCTTCGGAACACGATATAAATTCTTCAAATGATTTACGGTACGTAAAAAACATAAGTGAAAGCCTGTCTGAAAAATTTGGCTGTGTTATTGCGATAACCGGAACGACAGACATTGTGTCGGACGGCCGTAAAACGGTTTTTATAAGGAACGGCGATAAAATATTTTCTTCGATAACAGGCGCAGGATGCATGTGTACGTCACTAATCGGAACATTTTGCGCTGTCTGCGGAAATTATCTTAAGGCGGCTTCGGCCGGAATACTTACGTTATGCCTGGCCGGTGAAAAGGCGATTGAAAATTTTATGGGTACTGAATTTGGAAGCGGTAGTTTCAGAACCTTTCTTATCGATTCGGTGTTCAATCTTCAGAAAAAAGACTTT
>JAAYBO010000280.1 GCA_012730095.1 Clostridiaceae bacterium | reverse complement strand
TGCAATCTTCACAAGGGTGAGCAATAATTGTCCCTTCACCGCGGCAAACATCGCATGTCCTCATATTAATCATCTGTCCAAACGGAGTAGCCTGGGCATGGCGAATCTGACCCGTTCCATTGCAGTGCTTGCAGGTCTGCGGGGATGTACCGGGTTTAGCTCCGGTACCGCCGCAATTATTGCATGCTTGGAACCGTGAAACACGGATTTCCTTATTTGCCCCAAAAACGGCTTCATTAAATGAGATTTCCAGTGTGTATTTAAGATCCGCTCCTCTTTTGGGACCCGTTTTTTGTCTTCTTCTTGAGCTGCCAAAGGGTGAACTTCCAAAAAAGCCTTCAAACAAATCATCAAAACCGAAATCAAAGCCTCCGAAACCGCCAAAACCGCCGAATCCGGAGCCATCCATCCCAGCATGCCCAAAACGGTCATATTGTTGCCGTTTCTGAGGATCACTTAATACTTCATATGCCTCATTTATTTCCTTAAACTTAACTTCGGCTTCCTTATTGCCGGGATTTATGTCCGGATGATACTTTTTAGCAAGATTCCGATACGCCTTTTTCAACTCTGTATCACTGGCGCCGCGGTCTACCCCAAGTATTTCATAGTAATCCCTTTTTTCGGGCAAATTAACCAACCCCCATAAGTTGTTTTAAACAACTCAAAAATTATAGCACACTTACTGCCGGCCTTCAACTCACGTTACTGTTCGTCTTCAGCCAACATCACTATTCAGATGCAGCTTTTTAAACTAATGTACAATAACGGAAACAAGGAGCATGTACAATAGTTAAAAAGCTACGCCTGAACAATATTTCCGCGGGTCCTGCTTCGGGTGTTTATTTGGTATTAATTTACTGGCTGCTGTTCAGCACAATAACTATAATGAACTATTGTACAATAGTTCATAAAGTAATGTCTAAAAATAACAAATAGCTTGCAAATGGCAACGAGTCAAAGGCTGCCTTTGACTCGTTGAATAATTTCAATATGCTTAAAGCAACAGTGCATTTTAGCTTACTTGTCGTCGTCATCTACCACTTTATAATCAGCGTCATACACGTCATCCTGTCCTGCATTTGTTCCAGGGCCTGCATCGGCTCCGGCGCCGGGGTCAAACCCTCCCGCATTTTCCGGGTTCTGCTGATACATTTTTTGTGATACCGCATAAAATGCCTGTGACAATTTCTCTGAGGCCGCTTTTATACTATCGGCGTCATCGCTTTTTACGACTTCCTTCAGATTGTTCAATTCGGCTTCAATATTTGACTTATCGGCAGGATCAACCTTGTCACCCAATTCCTTAAGTGTTTTCTCGGTCTGGTAAATAAGTGAATCAGCCTGATTCTTTGCTTCAATAATTTCCTTCTTCTTTTTATCTTCCGCAGCGTGCTTTTCAGCTTCTTTCACCGCTCTGTCAATTTCGGCTTCAGATAGATTCGTCGATGCGGTAATCGTGATTTTTTGTTCATTTCCGGTTCCAAGATCTTTTGCCGAAACATGCACAATGCCGTTTGCATCAATATCGAACGTAACCTCTATCTGAGGAATACCTCTTGGAGCAGGCGGGATGCCTGTCAACTGGAAATTCCCAAGCAGCTTGTTATTTGCCGCCATTTCCCTTTCGCCCTGGAATACGCGGATATCAACACTGGTCTGACCGTCTGCGGCCGTTGAGAATATCTGGCTTTTCTTTGTTGGAATTGTCGTGTTCCTCTCAATCAGTTTTGTAAATACACCGCCAAGAGTTTCAATTCCAAGAGATAGCGGCGTGACATCAAGCAGCAGCAGATCCTTGACTTCTCCGGAAAGCACTCCTGCCTGAATTGCAGCACCTACTGCAACACATTCATCAGGATTTATGCCTTTAAAAGGCTCCTTGCCCAGAAATTTCTTTATTGCTTCCTGAACGGCGGGTATTCTTGTGGAACCTCCTACCAACAGAATTTTGTCGATATCTGATGCTGAAAGCTCCGAATCTGCCAATGCCCTTCTGGTTGGTTCCATTGTCTTCTCAACCAAATCCGCAGTCAACTCGTCAAATTTCGCTCTTGTAAGAGTAAGGTCGAGATGTTTCGGACCTGAGGCATCCGCGGTTATAAACGGAAGATTTATATTAGTCGTGGCCACTCCTGAAAGCTCTATTTTCGCTTTCTCGGCGGCTTCCTTTAATCGCTGGGCAGCCATCTTATCGTTTTTCAAATCTATTCCGTTATCCTTCTTAAACTCGGCAACCATCCAATCTATAATCCTCTGGTCAAAATCATCACCGCCTAAACGGTTGTTTCCACTGGTTGCAAGAACTTCAAAAACACCATCGCCTATTTCAAGTATCGATACGTCAAATGTACCACCGCCAAGGTCAAATACAAGTATCTTCTGATCATTTTCTTTATCAAGCCCGTATGCTAAAGAAGCAGCCGTCGGTTCGTTGATTATGCGAAGCACTTCAAGACCCGCTATTTTCCCTGCATCTTTTGTGGCTTGACGCTGTGAGTCGCTGAAGTATGCCGGAACGGTAATAACTGCCTGTGTGACGGTTTCTCCAAGGTAGCTTTCCGCATCGGCTTTTAGTTTTTGAAGTACCATAGCGGAAATCTCCTGTGGTGTATATTGCTTGCCGTCAATATTTATTTTCTTGTTTGAACCCATTTCCCTTTTGATTGACATTACCGTTCTTTCAGGGTTTGTTATGGCCTGACGCTTCGCAACCTGTCCCACAAGCCGCTCACCGGTTTTCGAAAATGCTATAATCGACGGCGTCGTCCTGTTACCTTCCGCGTTCGGGATTACAACAGGCTCCCCGCCTTCCATTACCGCAACACAGGAATTTGTTGTGCCTAAATCTATTCCTATCACTTTTGCCATAAAAAAATCACTCCTATATTTCTATATTTAAGGTCAAAGATTTCATATTTCAGTTTCAGGTAATACTTATGAATGCAAGCTTTTATTAATTAGCCACTTTAACCATCGAATGGCGAATTACGATTTCATCCTTGTATATATAACCCTTTTGGAATTCTTCAATAATTTCGTTTTCTCCATATTTTTCATCTGTAACATGGGAAACAGCCTCGTGGAAATCAGGATCGAATACCTTTCCAAGTGCTTCTATCTGCTTCACTCCCATATTGGCAAGTATATCCAAAATTTGCCTGTGAATTAATTGCACTCCTTCCCTTATATTCTGGCCGCCTGGCTCATCGGCTGCCGTCACTGCGCGCTCAACATTGTCCAATACGGGAAGAAATGCCGCAACTATATCTGCTGTAGCACAGCTATACAGTTTTTCCTTTTCCTTCGACGTCCTTTTTTTATAATTATCAAACTCAGCGGCAAGCCGCTGGAATCTGTTTTTTAATTCATCCAATTCTTCATCCTTTTTATCGGTATCGTTTTCTTCTTCCGGCTGTAATGGCTTTTCATGCATCAGCTGCTGTTCATTACCGCCGTTTTGCTCTTTTCCGTTTTCAGTGTTATCTGTTATGTTTTCAACTTCATCAGTATTTTTTTCCTTTTGTTTTCCGTCCGTTTCTCTCTTGTTCATACGGGTTCATCCTTCCATTATATATAATAATTTTTGTTATTCCTCACTAAGTATTCTTAAAATTTCCCGGTTAATAAGTTTTTGAATATACCTCATTGCCGAAATAACTTTTGCATATGACATCCGTGTCGGGCCAAGAATACCAAAAGCCCCCACATCGGTATTTCCAACTCCATAAGCTGTGGTCACAACGCTGCAGTCCTGCATACGCCCCAGTTGATTTTCCTTCCCGATTTGAACCTGCAGACCGCTTTTTCTCATCGCGGAACTAATCATTGTTTTAATAACATCCTTATCACTAAATAGTTCCAAAACTTCCTTTACCTTCAGCAGATCACTGAATTCCGGATGGTTCAGCAGGTTTGTCGTTCCATGTAGCATTAAATCTGATTGTTCGGTTCCTTTCAGGCATATATTCAACCCTTCAAGAATGCATTCTATTATATTCGAATCAACTTTAGTTTCCCTGCTGATAATATCAACAGATGGCATTTGAATATTCTCTATAATTTTCCCGCTGAGTTTTTCCTCTAAAAAGCTTGACAGCTTCATCATTTCATCTGAAGTACATTCAGTGTCAAGGCGGACTATGCTGTTTTTTACAATTCCTCCTCCTGTTACAACAATAACAAGCGCTCTACGTTCATCTATCTGTACAACCTGAACGGTTCTAAGGATAGTTTTTGTAAGCAATGGTGTCAAAGCAAAGGCGGTATAGCCTGTTACTGTTGACACTATATCCGAAGCACTGTTAATCAACGCGTCAATTTCATTCAAGCGGAGCTCAATGGCGCTTCTTATCTTTTTTATTTCATCACTCGCAAGCGTTTCCACCTGCATAAGATGATCGACATAAAACCTGTAGCCCTTGTCGGACGGTACTCTGCCCGCTGAAGTATGCGGCTGTGTTATATAGCCCATTTCTTCGAGGTCAGCCATCTCATTGCGTATTGTTGCCGAACTCAAGCCGAGTTCATGTTTTTTGGAAATAGTCCTTGAACCCACAGGCTGTGCTGTCTGTATATAATCATCAATGAGTGTTTTAAGTATCCGCATCTTTCGTTCACTTAATTCATCATCCCAGACCATTAGTTCACCTCCAAACCCCAAAACGAACAGCCTGTTGGAAACAACGGCCACAAACATATCATTCCCAGTGATAATTTTTTAAGTCTTATTGAAAGGCTGCAATAAAACATCCCTGATACTTTGTTAGCACTCTCTCTAAATGAGTGCTAAATACTAATATAAAAATACCATCCCTCCTGATTTTTGTCAAGAGGGAGGCTTTTAATTTTTCTGTCATTCTGCCGGTAATATAATTCTTACCTTATGCCCGCTTTCATTAAACTCAATATATCCGTTGTTCTTCTCTATTTTTCTGCGGATATCATCCATTTTTTTATTATCTGTGAGTGATTCACAGCAAATCATTTGGCTGCTGGATACCTCGATAATAACGTTATTGTTCCGTCTATATGCAGCAAGCTCGATATTGCCCAGATTTACCTGATCGTTCCCATGCTTCGAACGGAATATAGAAAGTATAATCTCAATAAGCTCGGCAAGCGGAAGGACAATTTCTTCCGCAGTTTCTTTCTTAATTTCTGTATTTTCACCAATAGTTGAGAAAACCACATGCATACCGGTTTCTTCAATCATTGCTCTAACAGCGCGTGTAATTTTCCGCAGTGATTGCTGCAGGGTTACAAGCCGCAATTCCTGTATAATCTTTCCAATATCTGCCGACATTTCTCCGGCCTTCTTCACTTCGACCGTAAAAGCGTCATCGCTCCCAAACCTCAGCACGGATTCATTATGCAGATTGTTTTGAATAATTTCCAGACATTTTGCAATATCAAGAATTGAGTCAAGCTGTTTGATCGGAATTTTAACATATTGCTCACCGGATACATTACGTATTTTTTGAGCTCTTATAGCTTTTAGAAGCTTTCCGGTTTCAAGCATTTTTTCGCGGACGGCTATTTCACCAAATTTCATTTCCCGGTATACATTGCTTTGCTTTTCAAGAACATCATCAATATCATGTTCTAACATTGCTCCTTCTTCGACAAGGATTTCCCCGATTTTGTTTTCAGGCGGACGGACAGGTTGTTTAACATCAAGCATTATTTCTTCATGCAGTTGTTTTACACTGATCAAATGCTGTTCCACTTCTCCCTGAAATCTGGTGTCTTTAACAACGCTGGAATTATTGCATATTCTCCTTAAAAATAATACTGTTTGAAGCAGGAGATTGATAAAATTTCGTGTAGCCGGTATACTGAATTTCCGGCACGCCTCAATCAATACCTCAGTTTCCGCAGTAAGGCTTACCGCTTCATCTTTTTCAAGAAAACCCGTTAATCCCCTCAGCGAATTAAAACTGCTATAAACAGAATTCAGATATTCTGTATTATCAGGATCGACCTCAAGGTTAACCAGTTCAAGTTCTATTGAGTCAAGCGTTTCAAGAATTTCCTGAATAAAGTCATTGATATAGTTTTCTTTGATTTGATTCAGTTCAAAATCCATACTGCTGTTAATCTTGCGGGAATTAGTACGATTGTTATGTTCCATGAATAAACAACCTTTCTTATCTTTATTTTAGGTTATTGCATCATTGCCTGTTCACAAAACAGCAATGACATAAGAACACAAATAAACAGCATTCCCCTTAAAAATTCATATAAATTCCAGCCAAACCTGATTTGCGTAATCCAATCCTGTTTTTGTCAGTCTCAGCATATCTTTATCTATATATACAAGTTTTTTCTCTTCAAGAGATGTAATTTTACTTTCATACTCTTTTACTGCTCTGCTGCCAAACTCGCATTCCAGGCTTTTCAGAGATACGCCATCCGTAAGCCTGAGTCCAAGGATAAACCTTTCGGACAGTTTCTGCTCATCATTAATTGTTTGAGCCGTTACTTCTGGCGATAACCTTCTTTTAAGTATTTTAATGTATTCGACAGGATCCGTCAAATTTGAACTTCTAATATTGCGATAAAATGAATGCGCAGCCGCTCCAAACCCTAAATACGGTTTACAAGACCAATATTTTATATTATGCATGCATTCAAAGCCTATTCTGGAAAAATTTGAGATCTCGTAATGCCTAAAACCACTACTTCCTAATTTGGCAACCGCATAGTCGTACATTTGCCTTTCCAGCTCATCATCGGTAAACGGTAATTCCCCTCTTTCACGCATTTTAAACCAGGGTGTATTTTCTCCGATTTCAAGGCTGTAGCACGACACATGTGTAATATCACTGCTTATTACCGTGTCAATTGTTTCTATCCAGTCTTCCATCGTCTGTGTCGGAATACCAAATATTATATCGGCATTAATGTTGGTAAAACCACATTTTTTTACCAGATTAACACAATCTGCAAACATATCCTTTGTGTGAATACGTCCCATTAATCTTAAAAGCCGGTCCTGCGCAGCCTGAAATCCTATGCTTATCCTGTTGAATCCTAACTGTCGGTACGCTCTGGCTTTTTCATAAGTAACTGTTCCGGGATTGACCTCCAAGGTCATTTCAGCATTTTCGGAAACATTGAATAATTCTGTTAATGTATTTATTATTAGTGAAAGGTCTGAAACGGAAATTATAGAAGGTGTTCCTCCGCCTATAAAAAGCGTGTCCGCAGACACGTAACCATATCTTTCTCTTACAAGTTCCATCTCTTTGCATAATGTTAGGGCATAATCGCCGAATAAACCTTCCATTCTGGTAAAAGAAGGAAAATCACAGTAGTTGCACTTTTTAACGCAAAAAGGTATGTGGATATATATCCCAGCCCTTTCAATATCATTCATTTCTTCGTACCTCTTTGAGCAAATATCCCAAAAAACCGTGAAATTTAACTCTTTGCCCGGTATTTCAACAGGTATCCGCCGCTTATAAAAGGTGAAAACACCATCCGCCCATTAACAGCTGATAATTAAAATCATGTATCAAGTTTCAATACACTCATAAATGCTTCCTGCGGCAGTTCTATGCTCCCTATCTGCCTCATTCTTTTTTTTCCTTCCTTTTGCTTTTCAAGCAGCTTTTTCTTTCTGGTTATATCTCCGCCGTAGCATTTTGACAGAACATCTTTCCTGTATGCCTTCACGGTTTCGCGCGCGATTACCTTTGATCCTATGCAGGCTTGTATTGGAATTTCAAACATTTGCCTCGGGATCGTTTCCTTTAGTTTTTCAGCTATTTTTCTACCACGTGAATAAGCCTTGCTTTCGTGGACGATAAATGACAGTGCGTCGACAATTTCACCGTTAAGGCGGATATCCAGTTTTACAAGATCAGATTTTTGATATCCCTGAAATTCATAATCAAATGAAGCATAACCCCTGGAACGCGATTTCAATGCATCGAAAAAATCATATATTATCTCATTTAACGGCATATCATAAGTAAGAATGGTACGCACCTGGTCAATATATTCCATTCCGATATAATTTCCCCGGCGTTCCTGGCATAGTTCCATAATACTTCCGA
>JAAYBO010000279.1 GCA_012730095.1 Clostridiaceae bacterium | reverse complement strand
GGATGCGGTATGGGAACGGTTGCGTACTATGTCGCAAAAAAGCTTCCTCACGGGCATTTAACCTGTCTGAATATATCCGGGCGATGGTTGAATGCGTGCCGCAAAACTCTGCATTGCTTTCGGAACATCATTTTTATGCAATGTAAATTCCCGGAACTTGAAAATGAAAGCTTTGATGCAGCATACTGCCACTTTGTTCTGCACGATATTCCGGAAAGGGAATTGGAAAGAATCATTCCAGCGCTGATTAAATCCATCAAACCACACGGGTTATTCATTTTCCGCGAACCGCTGAATGATACGAAAAAAATAAGTGTTATCAAACGCCTGACAGGACAAAACAATCTGATTCTCAAGGATAGCCGTATCACCGATGTTCCGGTGATGGGCAATGCCCTCGAAAGTGTATACGTTAAACAATAATGGAGGTTTACTATGATTCAATTATTTTTATTTATTATTTTGACCGTTTTATCGGCTGCCGCACTCGCGGGGATTATACTCCAAACAGTTTGCTGCGTCATTACGCGTATAAAGAAAAAGACGAAGCCAAAGCAGCTTATGCGCCTTAAAAAAAAGGTTATGTTCTTTGCAGTGACGGTGATATTGAATGTTGGACTGATTACCGTTTCACAGCTTACCGCTTCGACTCCGCGCATTGTTGATGAAAACGGGAACACGCCCGAAAACAGCATTACGGAGCTTACAGAAGTTGAATTAAACGGCAGGAAGCAGTGGATCAGTATAAGAGGCTGGGATAAAAACGCGCCCGTCCTGCTCTTCCTGGCTGGAGGTCCCGGCGGTACGCAGATGGCTGGGGTGCGGCATGAGTTGTCAGAGCTTGAGAAGCATTTCATCGTTGTAAACTGGGATCAACCCGGCTCCGGAAAGTCCTATTATGCGGAAAAAATAAATAATATTTCTGCCCAAACCTATATTGCGGATGGTTACGCTCTAACCGAGTACTTAAAGGAACGCTTTTCGCAGGAAAAAATCTATCTGGTGGGGGAATCCTGGGGCAGCGCGCTTGGAATTTTCCTTGTTGATAAGTACCCAAATTCCTATCACGCGTTGATTGGCACAGGGCAAATGGTGGACTTTGCCGAAACTGAGCGGATAGATTACGCTAAGGCTCTCGAAATCGCACAATCCAAAGGCGATACCGCTCTGATTGAACGGCTTAAGGCAAACGGCGAACCGCCGTATTACGGAAAGGATGTAACATGGAAAAGCGCAGTATATCTGAATTATCTAAGCGCTTATATGACGGCCAATCCCAAGATTCAAAATCCGGGCTACAACACCTTCCGTGACGTCGGTTCATCGGAATATGGACTGCTTGATAAGCTGAACTTTTTCCGCGGAATCGTCAACACATATAATCATGTGTACCAGCAACTTTATATGATTGATATGAGAACGGATTACACGAAACTTGATGCGCCTGCCTATTTCTTCCTTGGCCGGTATGATGTCAATGCGCCTACGGCGTTGGTCGAGGAATATGTGCAGGTACTGGATGCTCCTGATAAAAGGATTGAATGGTTTGAGCATTCAGGCCACAGTCCATGGATCAACGAGCCGGATAAGTTTGTAACGGAGGTATTATCATGTTTTTCGGAAAATTAAATTCAATAACAATAAAAAGGAGGATAAATAATATGCACCCGATTGTTTTTCTGCCGCTGTTTATTGCAATTATTATAGTGATCTCGAATTGCTCCGCGTCAAAGGGCAGTATTGTGGTTCTTGAGAACCCGAATGGAACAGGATTCACAGCGAATTTCAAAGAGTGGAGCTCAAAAAATAAATGCGAATTATCGCTTAAAGAAGGTGATGTGCTGCAGGTTGAAGTTGAACATGAAGACGGAGAAATTGACCTTTTTATAATAGGCAAAAAAGGCAGCGAACCTTATACGGGAAATAACCTTAAGTCAATTTTATTTACTGTAACAGTATCCGAAACGGATAAATATGATATTTGGATCACCGGTAAAAATGCAACCGGAAAGGTAACAGTCAAATAATTTGTCAAGGGTTTGTCAAGGGGACGGTTCGAGACTACTGAAAAAGGTCTGTTTTTTAGGCTGCTTTTTCCTTAAAAACCCATAATTTTTCTAAATAACACTCATTGATTACCATAATAACCCATATTTTGTTTAGAAAAGAGGATATCAGGTTCGCTATCCTC
>JAAYBO010000278.1 GCA_012730095.1 Clostridiaceae bacterium | reverse complement strand
GGAATTAATAGTTATCGCAGTGCCTTCTCGGAATGTGCGCGAGACCGTAAAAAAGGCTTCGGATTATATTAAAAACTCCGCGGTAGTTGTTGTATGCTCGAAAGGTTTTGAAGAAAATACCGGTTTACGCCTTTCACAGGTTATACAACAGGAGATGAGAGAGAACAGTGTTGTTGTTTTAACGGGACCGAGCCATGCTGAAGAAGTAGCAATGGAAATGCCCACTACCGTAGTCGCCGCGTCAGAAAACAGAAAGGATGCCGAATATGTGCAGGATGCATTCATGTCGACAAGGTTCAGGGTATATACAAGCCCGGATGTTATAGGCGCTGAGACCGGCGCCGCATTAAAAAACATTATTGCGCTTTGTGCCGGCATATCAGACGGCTTGGGTTACGGAGACAACACGAAGGCTGCGTTGATAACGCGTGGGCTTACCGAAATCGCACGGATGGGAAAAGCCCTTGGAGCTTCTTCGCGTACATTTTCAGGCCTTGCGGGAATGGGGGATCTGATTGTCACCTGTACCAGCAGGCACAGCCGCAACTGGAAGGCAGGATATCTGATAGGCGGAGGAATGTCGCCAGAAGAAGCCCTTTCCGAAATAAAAATGACTGTTGAGGGAGTTCCGGCGGCAAAGGCGGCATATTCACTCGCAATTAAATATGGAATAAGCATGCCTATAACCGAACAGGCATATCAGGTGCTTTTCAACCGTAAGCCGCCTGTTGATGCCGTAAATACATTGATGCTGAGAAGCAAAAAAAATGAAATTGAAGATACCGGATGGTAAGTATAGTTTTTGTTTGAATATTCCGATAAAAAAAGAGCAAATAGGGTTGTTTTATGCCGTGCGGGCGGGGGTAAGGAATGAAGGTTGATTATATTAATCCTGTATTAATAGCTTCAAGTAAAATAATAAAAGCTCTGCTGCAGGAAGATATAACACTTGGGCGTTTGTCGCTGACGGATAACCATAATCTTGTAAACAGTCTGGCTATTATTATTTGGATGAGCGGTGATTTTGAAGGCCGTTTCCTGTTCGCGTTAAAAAGAGATGTAGCTTTACATATAGCAAGTGTCATGATGGGCGAGGAAGTAACTGATTTAAACGATATGTCAAAAAGCGCCATTGCCGAAATGTCATCTATGATTCTTGGCAGGACCGGTATTATATTTTCTGAACGCGGAATTGATGTCAGGATAAGCTATCCTACAATGGTTGAAGGTGACAGTATTTACATTTCCCCGATTAATCAAAGGAAACATTCGATAATTAATATTCCATTAATTATGAGCAATGGACATGTAATTGATATGAAAATTGAAAGCAGTGACTTAATCCGGGATAATTGAAAAAACTACTTTTATTAGTTCGGATGAAATAAATTAAAAGATCGGAGAATTGACAAATGGAGAATGGATGGGGCGTAGCCATGTATTTTTCCGGAATAGCCGCTTGTTTAGGAATCGCTACGGCGTTAAAGCTAAAAGTAAGGCTGTTCCAAAAGCATTTAATGCCCACGTCAATGCTTGCCGGTGTAATTGGTTTTATCGCACTTCAGATTGGCCGGTATGTCTTTGGATGGGTTACTGAAGAAAAGCTTGTTCAGATTCAGAACGAATTGGGTTTTCTGGTTTCACACCTGATGGCGGTTGGTTTTATTTCTTTAGCGTTGAAGGACAGAAACAAGAAAAAAAACAATGATATTGCAAACACGGGATATGCAATTGTTATTACCTATATGGTTCAGGGCATACTGGGTATGGCTGTTACTCTGCTGCTTATCAAATTCTTTTTTCCGGATTTATTCCCGCCGTTCGGTATGCTGCTGCCGCTCGGATTTGCCCAGGGCCCGGGGCAGGCGGTTAATATCGGAATCAAATGGGAGCAGGCCGGGTTCCGCAGCGGTGCAAATGTCAGCCTCGCAGTTGCGAATTTAGGTTTTGTATGGGCATTGATAGGGGGAGTACCGTTTCTTAACTTCCTTTTGAAAAAGGTATATAAAAACCAGCGAAAATACAGCATCCATGAAGTAAAGGATCTTGAACACGATAAACATACCCAGCGCACTATTTCGGTTCCCAAAAGCGTCCATATTGACGACCTCAGCATACAACTGCTTTTATTAGGTTCGGTTTATTTAGTGACATACCTGTTCATATATGCTGTTTCGCGATTAATTACGCCGTTAGGCACATTTGGTGAAACTGTATCCGAAATGCTATGGGGTTTTAACTTTATTCTCGGTACGGTTTTCGCTATCGGCCTGCGCTTTATTATGGACAAAATGCGTGTAAAAAGGGTTATTCGCATTAATTACGCCGATAATTATCTTCTTCAGCGAATATCGGCGGGCGCGTTTGATTTTATGATAACGGCGTCTTTGGCGGCAATTTCAATAACTGTTTTGAGTGATTATTTTATCCCTATTTTGGTATTGACTACCGCGGGCGGGTTATTTACGATGGTTTATACTTATTTTATCGGACGGATGATATATGGCAGGGAACAGCTTGAACACATAATAGCTCTTTATGGTATGTGGACAGGAACTATAACAACAGGTATCGCGCTATTGCGTGAAATCGATCCGTATTCGAAATCCAATGTTCCGGAGAACCTTGTGTTAGGAAGCGGGTACGCTATATTTGTCGGGTTCCCGCTGATGCTTATTCTGGGTCTGCCGCTTCAGGGATACAAAATGAATCAGCCAATATATTATTTATGGACTTTTGTTGCGATGGCAGCGGTAGCGCTTATAATGACAGGCTTATTGCTAAGGAATATTAAGCTAAACAGAAAGGGATCATCGGCAAAATAAAAATAAAAGAGGGCTTATTCAGCCCTCTTCTTCATCAACTACGGTATTTTTTGGCTTGCTGTATCTGAAATCAGCCTTTTTCTTTTTAATATTCGTTTCATCAAGCACAGGTTTTTCTATCATCTTGCAATTTCCCTCAAAAACAGCGCCTTCGTCGGTAACGAAGCTATGTACTTCCATATCGCCTATTAAACGAGCGGTGGATTCAAGGTGCAGGTTGTTTTTCACATGGACATCACCGTTAATAGTACCCGCGACAATCAGGTTTTCAGCCCAGACGTTGCCTGTAATTGTTGCGTTAATAAGTACAATAACATCACCGGAAGCTTTTATGTTACCATCTACACGTCCTGTAACTTTAATCGAACTGTCCGACTCAAGATCTCCCTTAATGGTTGTATTCTCCCCAATGATGGTATCCATCAATGCAGAGTTCCGTTTTTTTAACATTATAGTACCTCCTTGAATACTGGAATAATTATAGCTTATCCTCCATGTCTTAAGGCTTTTTACCGATAAACACGGTAGGATCTATTGGCCTGTCATACAGCCTGATTTCAAAATGAAGGTGCGGGCTGGTTGTGACGCCTGTATTCCCAACTTTTGCAATCTCTTCTCCCGCTTTGACTTTTTGCCACTTCCTTACCATTATTTTTGAGCAGTGCGCGTATCTTGTCACGAGGCCATTTCCGTGATCTATATCGACACAATAACCGTAACCGCCGTTTTTTCCTGCAGCGGTAACCGTTCCGGCTGCTGCCGAGTAAATAGAATTTCCGGTTTTGCCTCCGATATCCACGCCCGTATGCTCCATAAACTTTCGGTAAACAGGATGGAGCCGGTTTCCATAGCCTGATTCTATTATTCCTTCTGTTGGCCAAATAATAGGCAGGTGGTTGAGATATTCCCTCAAATCTTCCCTTATTTCAGAAAGCTCAGAAAATAGTTCGTCTTCTTTTATATCGGTTTGTTCCAGAAAATTCAATATAGCTTTTAATTCAGCAATTTTCCCTACAAATGAAACAGCGGGATTAGACAAGGCAGACGAACGGCTTACTGTAAGAGTTTTTGTTTCCTTGTCAATATAGTTTTGTGTAAGACTTTTTACCTCAAGTGCAAATTCATCTATTTTTTCTTTAGTGATATTGTCCAAATTCTCAACTTCGGATATAACAGACAAGTTTTTTTCAACAATGTTTCTCTGTTCGGAAATGAAAGTATATAATTCATCCTGTGCTTTTCGTAATTCTTTGTTCTCACGTAAAGTAACGGCAAGGTAACCGGAAAAAGCTAAAACAATAATCATAAACAAAGCAATCAGTATAAAAAGTTTGGAGTACACATTCGCGATTTTCCATTTTATTACTTTGTCCGAATTATGAGGTACGACCATGAAAGAAACATATTTTTTTGCTTTTAATGATTTCCCTCTTGTTTTCTTCATATCTTCACCTTTGTTCCCATTTCCCTTTTTTCTCTAATGGTCTTTATACGCTGGTTCGGCTCGGATATTAGGATATATGGGAAAGACCAGGGATTAAAGTTTAGTCTTTCGCTGGCATGTATTACGAACCATAGTATAAGCCTTTTCTTTATTATATATGTTTAATAAATATTACACGTTTTTTTCTATTATAATACAAAATGATTTCAAAATGAAGTATAAAATATTTTATTGCTCCGAACCACCGAAAAAACCCGAATTAAGTCGCGTACCAACCGGAACGCGAGTAATGCCTCCACCCACTTAATCACCCGCTGTTTATCTGGTTGAATCAGCACAGTAATTAGAGGAACTATTGTACAACAGTTCGTAAGGTAATTTCCGAACATAATTCCCGTGGGTCCTGCTTAGGGTGTTTCGTTTCGAATTACCCGCTGTTTACTGAAAAACTATTGTACAAAGCGCTAAATAATAAGAAATATAGTTGGAAGGTTAACAAAAAAATGATATTATTAAAAGTAAATAAATGGCGCGTGGAGGATAAAAAATGCAGGATTTTGAGAAGCTTGGAGTTTTTTATTTAGGAAAAGAGTATGATCTGGAAGAAAAGCGGCTCAAGGATGAACTAATACTATATAAGTCTAAGGATTTAACCACACATGCGGTAATAATAGGGATGACAGGCAGCGGCAAAACCGGCCTTGGCATTGGGATTATCGAAGAAGCCGCTATAGACAATATTCCTGTAATCGCGATTGATCCGAAAGGAGATCTGGGAAACCTTGCTTTGACCTTCCCGCAGCTGCGGGGAGAAGATTTTCTGCCTTGGGTAAATGTCCACGAAGCCGCCAATAAAGGACTGTCTGCAGAAGAATATGCAAATAATCAGGCGGAATTATGGCGGAAAGGCCTTTCTGAATGGGGACAGGATGAAAAGCGAATAGAGAGGCTTCGCAATGCGGCTGACGTTAGAATCTATACCCCGGGAGGTTCCGCAGGGCTTGGAGTATCTCTTTTGCGATCTTTTAATGCCCCGCCCCGGGAGATTATAAACGATAAAGATGCCTACAGGGATCGGGTGGATATTACGACCAACAGTTTGCTTTCGCTGCTTGGGTTTAACGCGGATCCTTTTACAAGCAGGGAGTATATTCTGATATCAAATATATTTGAACATACATGGAGCAAGGGACAGAACCTTGATCTGCCGGAGCTTATTTCCGCTATACAAAAGCCTCCTATGGATAAAATAGGGGTTATGGATGTGGATAGCTTTTATCCCTCCAAAGACAGGTTTTCACTTGCAATGATGCTTAACAGCCTTTTGGCTTCACCCGGTTTTAAAGCGTGGCTCGAGGGTGATCCCATGGATATTAACCGGTTCATGTATGATAAAGACGGCAGACCGACTGTCTCGATTTTCTCCATAACACACCTTTCTGACAGTGAGCGTATGTTTTTTGTAACAATGCTATTAAATGAAGTATTGTCATGGGTTCGCAGCCAACCGGGCACGGGCAGCCTTAGAGCGATACTGTACATGGATGAACTGTTCGGATATCTTCCTCCAATAGCAAACCCGCCTTCAAAAGCTCCTCTTTTAACGCTTCTTAAACAGGCACGGGCATACGGATTGGGTTTGGTTCTTTCAACTCAAAATCCCGGCGATCTTGATTATAAAGCCCTTTCAAACGCAGGAACCTGGTTTATCGGGCGTCTTCAGACTGAACGTGATAAGGAGAGGGTACTGGCAGGTTTGGAAGGAGCAGCCGCGGCAGGAAAATTTGACAGGGCTCGAACCGAGCAGATTTTAGCAGGGCTTGGGCAGCGTATATTTTATCTTCACAGCGTACATAATGATGAACCTGTAATCTTTAGTACAAGGTGGGTTCTTTCATATCTGTCCGGGCCGCTTACAAGAGATCAGATATCATCTTTAACATCAGCAGAGACCGTTACTGAGAAAGTTCAAACCCCTTACGATAATATACCCCAAAAACAGGATATCGACACATTAAACGAGAACCGTACAGAGTCTTCGAAATCGACACCTCCTGTACTCCCTCCACAAATAAAACAAGTATATCTTCCAGCGACAGGTATGGATCCCAAGAACATTGTATATGTTCCTTCAGTTATTGGCGCGGCCGATGTGCTTTACAGCAATGCTAAACTTGGTGTGTCGGTATCTAAAAATTATACGTTACTTGCACCGCTCCATGACGGGCCGATTCCGCTTGATTGGAGCGAGGCGGAGCAAATTGAAATTAACCTGCGTGACCTGGATTCCGGTCCGGTTGAAGGAGCACATTATGCCAATTTCCCGGACGCGGCTTCAAATGCGCGCAGTTATGAGGATTGGAAGAAGCTTTTAAACCAGTTTATTCGAACAAATTTAAGTCTTAAGCTTTTATTTAGTCCTGCATTAAAAACCCTTTCCGAACCCGGAGAGGATGAGCGTGATTTCCGCATACGTTTACAGCATTTAGCTCACGAGCGGCGTGATGATGCTATGGAGGAAATCCGGAAAAAATACTCATCAAAACTTGATCAGCTTGAAGAAAGGCATAGACGGGCAAAACAAGCGGTAGAGCAGAAAAATGCTATGGCGGCCCAAAGGAAAGTGGAAGCAGCTGTCTCAGCAGGAACTGCATTGCTGGGGGCACTTCTTGGACGCAAAACTATCAGCGCAACTTCGGTCTCCCGGATTGGAACTGCTGTTAGGAGCACTTCGCGGGCATTCAAAAGCGGTCAGGAAATCAGCGGGGCTGTTGAAACACTTCAGTCGATTGAGGCTCAAATCCAGGAATTACAATTGGAACTTGAGCAGCAGTTAGAGAAGATATCCGCTAATTATAATATGCTGGAAGAAAAGTTGGAGAGTGTGGAAATCAGGGCTATAAGCGGAAATATAACAGTACATTTTATGGGCCTGGCGTGGGTTCCTAAAGAAAAATAAAGCGTGACGGCCAGGCCTTTACTTTCAAGCCTGACCACTAAAATATCCCGTTTAAATAATATCCTGCTTTAAAACATCAATGATATTTTCCTTTTTTATTTTTGCGCCGGAATACAGCATTGATATGCCAACAATTACAAAAACAGCAATGACGGCTATACATATGTCAATCCAGGGCAGAGTAAAAATGAAACCAAACTTTATATTAAGCACTAAATACATGACGTACATTACGGCAAAACTTACCGGAATACCGAAAAGTACCGCCTTCAGCCCATAAAACATACTTTCATAGTTTATCATTTTATTAAAACCCTGCGGTGTTATGCCAACCGACTTAAGCATGGCAAATTCCCTTTTCCGAAGAGTAATACTGGTTGTTATTGTGTTTAAAATGTTTGCAATGCATATCGCGGTTATAAGAACAATAAAACCATATGTGAAAACGGACATTAATGTAATCATTTGCTCCTCTTTTTGGCTTTGAATAAATACATTAAAGACTTGAAGCTGGTTTTCGGGGAAAATGTTTTGAATTGCTTCAATACTTTCCTGCAGACGCAAAGGATTAGGGCTGTTTAAAGAAAGGCTTGCGTTAATAAGGCTTTCCGCGCTTTTATTGCCTTCAGTAATTTTCTCAAGCACGTCTTCCGACACAATCACGCGGAGGTTCGGGTATGCTCCGTTGGGAATAACACCCATGGGCGCTTTATTTGTGAGTGCTGCCACTTTTAGCGGATGCAGCTTCAGCTCTTCAGCAGTTTCACTGTCATAGAAGTACATGGAAAGAATATCTTCCGTTGATGCTTTTATTATTTTCGTTTCAATGTATTTTTTCTCTGCCGCGTCTATATATTTTACCGTATCAATTACAATAGCGGAGGGATTATCAGGATCGTTAAGCCTGGCAAAATCGGCTCCGACCTCATTTGCGTATTCCTTAAGCGAATTATCATCCAAAGCATTTATATAAACCTGATATGTTATTTTTCCATGTTCACCCGGGTAATTTACTTTCAGAAAGTCTGGAACTTTATCGGTATCTGCATATAAAGATGCACCTAAAGTGCTAATTTCCGTCGACTTTGTTACATCCTCCAAAGATTTTATTTTGTGAATGATATATTCCTGATCTTCGTTTTTTACTTCGAAAAAGGATACCAAAATATCGAAGTTTATTCCGTCCTGTGTCATCAATAAAGACTTTTTAAGGTTTACCGTGAACTGCGATATAACCAGAAATAAAACAATGCTTATAACCAATGAAAATATCGTTGTCCTGTACCTGCCTTTATTTCTCTTCAGGTTTTTTAAAGCCAAATCTCCTTCGATTCCAAATACAGCCCGGGTGAATTTGGAAGTTTTTACTTCCTTTCCTGTAAGTTTCACATCTGCAGTCTGGCGTATGGCATCGATTGCCGATATATTCGATGCTCTCTTTGCCGGGACATAGGTTGAAATGAATATTGTCGCAAAAGATATCAAAACCGCAATGATTATTGTTATTGGAAATACCACAACACGCAGGCCTTCTGTAACGGTTAACAAATTGTTTATTATCGGATTAATAAAAAAGAAGGTAATACCAATACCGGCAAGCCCTGCGATTATTCCAACCGGAACGCTGACAACAGCGATAACGGCTCCTTCAAAAAACACCGAATTTCTTTTCTGCTTTTTTGTAGCGCCGACACTCGACAGCATTCCCAGATACCTTGAGCGGTCGGAAACGGAAATTGCAAAAGCGTTGTATATCAATGAAACCGAGCCAATGATAATAATAGCCATAATTATAGCAGATAGAATATAAAGCATATTTTTAGCCGAGTTATCAGAAATAACACCGTAATATCTAAGCAATGAGTTATTAAAAACCACCTCGTCTATTCCATTGTGTGAAGCTAAATTCCTGCCATGCTCAAACAATCTTGTATTAATGTTGTTTACTATAACTGAAGCGTTTACTTTTTCGGTGGATTTTATAGAGTTTTCGTCAACGTAGGATAAAACGGTATATCCTGGGGACCAGGTCGGTTCCCATGAAGGACGCTCCATAATTCCTACAATTGTATAAGTATTTGTTGTTTCCTTTGACAGGGTTTCTTTAATTCCATCCTTATCCTTTTGCAGGGAATGGTTTTGGGAGAGCGCCTGACTGTTTTCCGTATCGGCTGCGCTATACCTCTTGCCAATGTCAAGAGTAAGAACATCTTCGATTTTGCAGTTAACTTTACCGTTCGTTATAATTGCCTGAGAAATAATTATTTCATCAGGTCTTTCGGGAATCCTGCCCTCGATTAATTTGATCGGGAATTTTTCAAAACCCTGCTCATTATATTCTTTAATAAAAATGTAAGGTTTATTCGGGTTTTGACTTCCTTTTAACAGTGCATACCCTGTATCTCTGCTTAAAATAACGGTTTTCGTTTCCTCGTCTTTTTTAATTGCTTCAAGCTGCTTTTTATTAACGTCTTTATATAGCACATGCCATTCACCTTCGTCGGCAATAATTATTCTTTGCATAAAATCCAAAAAAGAAAT
>JAAYBO010000277.1 GCA_012730095.1 Clostridiaceae bacterium | reverse complement strand
GGTATCGTAAAAATGCCGCAGCCTCAGGCTTAATTCTAAAAATCGTGGAAACGTGCAATAATCACTGTCGTCTTTCAGTATAGTATACTACAAGATGAATTAATTGTCAAAATCAGATAATTTGAGGAACACCGTGAATAGTGCAAATTATAGCTCTATAGGTATTATTCTGTCGGTGTTGTCAGATGCGCATGCGTATAAGCATTTTAAGAATTATTGCTTAAGCGGTTCAGGAAAAGCTGCGGCCAAATTGTAATGTTCTGTCATTTTATGCGATCAAACATACGGTATTTAAAGACGTTTTTGTTTGACAAAGCCTTGTTATTAAAACTATAATTGTACTATACAGTTGTTTCCATTAAAGTATTTTACATTTATACCGGTTACACGAAGAATGTCCGATTGAACGCAAAAGGGGTGTTAACGGTGACTGAACTGAAGGATACTGTCCTGGATGATTTTCAATATACTTCACAGGATTTGCTCATTCGCAACAAAAGCATACTTGATTTATTGACAAAAATGACCGACTCTTCTGCCAGAATTGCCAGAACTCTGGCTAAAGCAGTTACACAATGCGGCTGCGTACGGATTTATGCTAAAAAACAGGAATTTTCAGATATTACCAATCTTGATGAAATGAAAAACCATATGCAATCTCATATAGAAGATTCATTATGTGAAAACTGCCGTGATCTTCTGGAAAAAGACATTGGGCGTAACCTTTTTTATCTGGCCGCCATTTGCAACACTCTTGACTTGAATCTGTATGACGTAATTATAAAGGAGCTTAAACGTTTGAAGTTATTGGGGAAATACAGTCTTAGATAAGGGGGTTATCGATGTGCGTAAAAATAATATTACCAGACAGTTTGTTATTACTCCGGAAACAGGAAAAAGGCTCATTGCAAAAGCCTTTGTTTATATCCCGGAAATACTTAGGGCCTTAAAGAACCAGACCATCGTTGTGGTTGCAGGAACAACAAACGGTTATGTTGCCGGGGAACTTCTAAATCATATCGAACAATCCGACGGGTTTAAAAGAGAACACTTTTATCGGGGAATTACTTTTCCTCCCCGCTATTCTTCCGGAAGTACCGGAAAACCAAACAGTGAAGCGGAATTTCCCGGAGATGTTGTCATAGAAAAGGGAATATGGCTTAAGGGAAAAACCATTTTTGATGTAAGCAAAAACCTTGATAAGGGAGATATAGTAATAAAGGGCGCCAATGCCGTTGATGTTGTAAATCGTAAAGCCGCCGTTCTTATCGGGCATCCTGAGGGCGGGACCATAACGTCTGCGATAAGCGCGGTTATAGGAAAAAGAACGGTATTATATATACCCGTTGGTCTGGAGAAAAGAGTGCCCGGAAACCTTGACCTGATTGCCGAACGGATAAATTCTCCGAATGCGTTCGGTCCAAGGCTGTGCCCGATCAGCGGAAATATTATTACCGAGTTGGATGCAATCAGGATTATAACCGGCGCTTCTGCTGAAATGATTGCCGCAGGCGGCGTTTGCGGGGCAGAAGGGTGCTATTATATCGCGGTGTCGGGCAGCGAAGATCAGGTTGAAAACACAGAGGGGCTCATTAAATCAGCGTATAACGAACCTGCCGATTAAAACAGCTTATAAGTATGTTATTCAGGTTTTATTAAAACAAGTAACTCAATGCTTCCTCCACGGTTTTCGCAAACAGAAGCTGTATTTCCCCCGTTATATTCACTCTGTCGGTTTGCTTTTGGTTACCTGTCGGGAGGATGCATTTTTCAAAACCAAGCCGTTTCGCTTCAATTATTCTTTTATCAATATGGCTTACAGCCCGGACTTCACCCGTTAATCCCACTTCGCCGATTACAACCGTACCTGATTCAATAGGTTTGTTTTTAAAGCTTCCGGCTACACTTGATATAACACCCAGATCACTGGCTGGCTCATCTAACCTTATTCCTCCGACGACATTGACATATGCATCGAAATTATTAAGCTGCATACCTACCTTTTTTTCCAGCACTGCGATAAGCATTGAGAGACGGTTATAGTCAATTCCTGTCGCCATTCTGCGCGGCATTCCGAAGCTGGTTGGCGCAACAAGCGCCTGTATTTCAAGAAGCATCGGACGAGTCCCTTCGATACTTGCCACAACGACGGAACCTGACTGGTTTTCCGCACGCCCGTCAAGCAGTGTCATAGACGGATTTTCTACCTCTACAAGCCCCTCCTGCCGCATTTCAAATATGCCGATTTCATTGGTTGAACCGAACCTGTTCTTTACAGAACGGAGGATACGGTAACTTTGATGGCGCTCCCCTTCAAAATACAGCACCGTATCAACCATATGCTCTAAAACTCTTGGACCGGCTATCGCGCCTTCTTTTGTCACATGTCCTGCTATAAAGACCGTTATCCCAGAGCCTTTCGCCATTACCATAAGCCGTCCCGCAACCTCACGAACCTGGCTGACACTTCCCGGTGCCGACGTAAGATCCTCGCTGTAAACCGTTTGAATTGAATCAAGTATAACCGTCTGCGGCCTAACCTGTTCAATTATATTCTCAATGATTTGAAAATTAGTTTCGGAAACCATAAATATATTCGCGTTATTTACAGAAAGTCTTTCGGCCCTTAATTTTATCTGCCTGACGGATTCCTCTCCTGATATGTAAAGAATTTTATGTGATCGGGGAAGCGTCCCGCACATCTGCAGCAAAAGAGTTGACTTTCCTATTCCGGGGTCCCCGCCTACAAGAACTATCGAAGCGGGAACAATACCTCCACCAAGCACCCTGTCCAGCTCAGAAATGCCTGTCTTTTGCCTGTCCTCGGCATCCTTTATAATGTCCGTTACAGGAACGGCTTTTTGCATGCTTACCGGAATTGGTTTTGAACGGCTCTGCTGTTTTTCTTCAATAAAAGTATTCCACATATTGCACCCGGGACATTTCCCAAGCCATTTTCCGGTTTCATATCCGCATTCCGAACAAACAAATATCGTTCTTGTTTTCGACAAGATACAGCCCCCTTTAAATTTCAATTCTTCTGTAATTATAAATTGTTAAAAATATTTTTTCCGGCTTTTTTCATTAATCCCTTAAAAACCAGAACATACATTGCATGCGACCACGTGAGAGGAACAACCCAGCAGGCTTTTCCATCGTTTTTATCTGCCTGTTCAGGCAGCAGATCAATGTGCGTTCCACATTTTACAGCCCATTTGAAATATTCCGAAGCCTTATTTAAGTTCCCTGCCTCAAGATAATACAGAGCCAGCCAAAGGGTTGATACAATCCACGGGTTTCCGCCCGCGTAGCTGTCACCCTCATAACGGTAAATTCCTCCCGCATTTTTGCAGTAAAGTTCATTTTCAATTTTCATTACCGTTTTTTCAATTACGGGATGATCGTATTCAAACACGCCGAAAGGCACCGAAGGGCCAATAAGGCTAATATCCATTCTGTTATCGGTAAGCGACACATCCCTTGAATATCCTTTGCTGTTAACAGATATCCTAACGGTATTTGAAGAAGGTTCAGCCCCCCACGGATTTAGTTTTGTGCGTACACTTCTTAATAACAAACCGGTTGTTTTGTCCACTAATTCCTTTTCAAGTGCTTTCTTCATGTTTTCGGCCGCTTTCAGCCATTTATCAGTTTTATCGCTTGAAACACCCAGCCGGCAGCCTATTTCCGCCGCGGCGCGAAAACCCGCAATAACCGCCGCCGTTGAATAGGTATGCTCGCCCATTCTTTCTTCCCATAAATCAAAGCTTGGACACGGAAGTCCTGTTTCATCGTCAATAAATACTGTAAGAAAATTCGCTGCTTTTTCGACAGCGGGCCACATCCGTTTCAAAAAATCAATATCATTAACGTATTTAAAATGGTTAAGAATTCCGTATAGTATTGTCCCTGTTTCATCAATCTGTATTCCCCAGGACGGGGCGGCGCCCCCTGACATATAATACCGCTGATGCCAGAAACCTTCGATGTCCTGTACATTCAGGGCCCATTCATAAAACCTTTCGGTCTCACTGTACAGGCCTGCCTCGTCAAAAGCCCGGGTTATAAAAGCCGCGTCCCTGCACCAGCAGTATGCGTACCTCCCGCACTGCGTAAAGCCCTCGTCAATTTCGGGAGATGCAAGAATGCCGCCGCTTTTTTTATCTGACATTAATTTAAAAAGCAGAAGTGAACGTTCATATATCCGGTCTGCCTTATCATTTCCGGTACACATATTATTGAAGGCGTTTAAAAAATCCTGCCAGTATCGTTTCGTTATATCGTACAGTTGATTATAATCCTTCTGTTTTACATCCGCTGCGATCTTTTTCAGATCATTAAGGGTTTTTGAAAATGTCATATGCAAAGTAAGGCCTATTTCACCACCCGGCTGCAGTACGCCCATATCCCAAAGCAATGCGCCGTCGGGGGACATTCCCATGCTGTCTATGCCGACCAGCTTTCTCTCCCAGACAGCGCCGAACGGATTGTTCCCAATCTGAAATTCTTTTACTTCGGCGTCGGAAGTAATCGCCCAGCAGCAATTATGGCGGTAATGAACCAAAGCGTCAAGATAAAAATCAAACATCGAGCATCCCATATCAAAGTGATTCGATATTACGTGCGACGCAAGCCCTATTCCCAGATGAAAATTATCTTCACCGGTATTTTTTATATGATAACGGCGAACCATAACAGGTGAATCAGGGAGACAGAAATCTGTCTGCGTTACTGATAAATGTAGTTTTTGCAGTACGGCCGATGTTTCAAGTATATTTGTTCTTTCAATATAACGCTGCGTTATTTCCTGGCCGCCTTCACTGAACCAGATTGTACCGGTGTGATCGTTAACGCTGAAAAAACCGGTAAGCATTTTTTCAATATGCTGAGAGTAATCAATTTCCGGCCAATACAGACGGATAAGCTCACCTGTTTCAGTAATGCATCCAAGCATGCTTCCATTCCCGATAACGGCATTGTTAATATAAGGTTTCCCCATGCAAAACCTCCATGAAGGTAATAGGCAATCGGCAGCAGTTCAATTATATCATTCCCTTTGACGCCGGTAAATCTAATATTTCCCAAGCACGAAACACCCGAAACAGGACCCGCGGGGATATTATACCAAAAACACAGCGGGTGATTCGGGTGTTTTCGGTTATGCCGGGCGACATGCTCCAGCGTCTTGCTGCCTACAGGCAACTGTGGAACGGGTAAATGAGCGACCCGGGATATGGAGACCTCCGCGCGAAAATATTACGGACCTGAAGCGCGTTGTCGGTATGTGCTTTGTCGCACAAGTAAACGAAACACCCGAAGCAGGACCCGCGGGGATATTATACCAAAAACACAGCGGGTGTTTCGTTATGATTGATTTACCAATTATATTTTTACGCTTCATGCAGAAAATATAAAAGAAATAGTGTATTGAAAGCATATATGCCAATATGAAATATATAGAAAAACAGAAAACACATTCCGGAGGAATATATGGAAGAAATTATTCATTTGCTCCTTTTTTCATTTTCATATTTTATTCAGATTTTTTTATTTACACTTGGGGCTTATTATACCGTAATTATGATATCGGGATGGATTCCGTACGGCGAGGAAAAACAAAAAAAAGCTTCCGTTTTACACCGCTTTGCCATTGTCATACCCGCGCATAATGAAGAAAAAGTAATCGGAAGCATGGTTAAAAGCCTTAAAAAACAAAAATATCCCGCCGACCACTATGATATATTCGTCATATGCGACAACTGCACCGACAACACGTCACACGAAGCCAAAAAAACAGGCGCCGATGTTCTTATACGCAGTAACAACAAAAAGAGGGGAAAAGGCTATGCATTGGAATGGGCTTTTACAAGAATTTTCAATATGCAAAAAGACTATGACGCGATTTGTGTATTTGATGCCGATAATGTTGTTACCTCGACGTACCTCAGGGAGATAAACACAATGCTTAATATGGGGCACCAGGTTATACAAGGGTATATTGACAGCAAAAACCCTTTTGATTCATGGATTTCTCTTTCATATTCGATTGCCTTCTGGCTGTCAAACAGAGTTTTTCAGCAGACCAGATATAACCTTGGCTTAAGCTGCGGTTTATGCGGAACCGGTTTTTGCATACGCACGTCGGTTATAAAAGAAATTGGTTGGGGCGCAACCTGCCTTACCGAGGATCTTGAGTTCACAATGAAACTTGTTTTAAATGACAGAAAGGTTTCATTCTGTAAGGATGCTGTCGTTTATGATGAAAAACCCCTTACATTCATTCAATCCTGGCGCCAGCGTAAAAGATGGATGCAGGGGCATACCGACTGTGCAATACGTTATCTGCCGAAGCTTTTTAAAAAGGCATTCAAAGAAGCCGACTTAAAGGCTTTTGACTGCGCCATATACCTGTTCCAGCCAATACGTTT
>JAAYBO010000276.1 GCA_012730095.1 Clostridiaceae bacterium | reverse complement strand
CTTCACTTACCGGTATAAACGCTCCGCTTAACCCTCCTACGTATGAAGATGCCATAATACCGCCTTTTTTCACGGCGTCATTTAAAAGGGCAAGCGCTGCGGTTGTGCCATGCGCTCCGCACCGTTCAAGACCCATCTCTTCAAGGATTCGGGCAACACTGTCACCAATCTCGGGAGTAGGCGCAAGAGAAAGATCGACAATACCGAATGAAACTCCTAAACGGCTTGAAGCCTCCCTCGCCACAAGCTGTCCCATTCTTGTTATCTTAAATGCAGTGTTTTTTATTGTTTCGGCAACGGTTCCGAAATCGGCGCCTTTAACTTTTTTCAGCGCGGCGGCTACAACACCCGGGCCGCTCACACCGACATTGATGACGCATTCGGGTTCACCGATACCGTGAAATGCCCCCGCCATAAACGGATTATCCTCAACCGCGTTTGCAAATACGACAAGCTTGGCGCATCCGATTCCACCCCTGTCCGCGGTTCTTTGGGCGGTCTCCTTGATAATTGTTCCCATCTGTTTTACCGCATCCATATTTATGCCCGTTCTTGTCGTTGCTACGTTAACCGAGCAGCATACTCTTTCGGTTTCCGATAAAGCAAAAGGTATTGATTTAATAAATAACCTGTCGCCATCGGTAAATCCTTTATGCACAAGCGCGGAATACCCGCCGATAAAATTGACGCCTGTTTCTGCAGCCGCCCTGTCGAGGGTTTTTGCAAACCGGATAAAGTCAACATTTTTACTGCTTTCAGCTATTATCGAAATAGGGGTAACTGCAATTCTTTTATTTATTATCGGTATGCCGAATTCTCTTTCAATATCTTCTCCGGTTTTCACGAGATTCTTTGCGCATCTTGTAATTTTGTCATATATTTTTTCGTAGCTTTTTGCGCTGTCTTCGCTGCAGCAGTCTCTTAACGATATTCCCATTGTTATTGTGCGAATATCCAGTTTCTCGTTCTGGATCATTCGTATTGTTTCCAATATTTCATACTGATTGATCATATACGACTCCTCCGCGTGCATATTTTCCGTCCACCGTTAAAATTACGGAAGAAACTGCCTGGTTAAAGCCTGCGGACATCCTTTTTCTGCCTAAATCCGGTGCATGCTTTTGAATATTTCTTCCCTCTGAATGCGAACGTCAACCCCAAGTTCTTTCCCTTTATTTTCAAGCCGGTCTTTAAGCTCGGAAAAATCAATATTAAGGCCGTCAAGATCCACAAGCATCATCATTGTAAAAAGATCCTGCATCGTAGTCTGCGAGATATCAAGTATGTTTACGTTTGATTCGGCAAGAACGGCGCTGATTCCGGCAATCAGCCCGACACGGTCATATCCTATTACAGTAATAACAGCTCTCATTTTCTTCCCCTCTTTCAATGTTATTTCAGCCTTTAATCCCATACTTCATTTCAGCTTTTATCCAGTTGATAAACTGCCTTGCTGTTCTCGGCGACATCCCGTTATACATCATTTCCCACTGCATCGCTTTTTTGTTCAGAACTTCCGGTTCAATCTCAAGGTTTTCTTCTTCCGCCATTTTAT
>JAAYBO010000275.1 GCA_012730095.1 Clostridiaceae bacterium | reverse complement strand
TGGATATCACTTTCTTCTTCCATATATGCCGGGGCTGTTTTCGAATAAACTTCGAAAGCTCTGTTCCCTCTTGCTAACATTGTTTCGGCTATCACTATCCAGGGATTGTTATGACAGAAGATCCCTGCGTTTTCCTTATATCCGGGCGGATATGACGTTATTTCACCCTTATTCAGGTCATATTCGGTATAGCCGGGAGTGTGCAGGATAATTCCATATTTCGTGTCCAGCCTTTCCTTAACCGAATCAAGAGCCTTTTCGGCCAATCCTTCCTTAACGCCTATACCTGCCATAACACAAAAGCCCTGCGGTTCTATAAAAATTTGGCCTTCTCTGCATTCCTTGCTTCCTATCTTGTTTCCATAGTTATCATATGCCCGGAGGAACCACTCACCGTCGTATCCGTGTTCGAGTACCGCCTGTATCATATTATCAATATGCGTTTGCGCCTTTTGCGCCTCATCACACAACCCTCTTCTTTTACACAGCTCAACGTATTCGGGACCGATTGCGACAAACATACCCGCTATCAGCACCGATTCGGCAACTCTACCGTCTGACTGACCATACGTTTGGAATGACTCGTCAGGTTCGGTGGAAAAGCAGTTAAGGTTAAGACAGTCGTTCCAGTCGGCTCTACCTATCAGCGGAAGGCCGTGCGGGCCAAGGTTATTTACAACATGATAAAAGGAGCGCTTTAAATGTTCAAAAAGGGAAGCTTTGTTATTCTCATCACAGTTAAACGGAACCATTTCATCAAGGATACCATAGTCTCCCGTTTCCTTGATATACTGCGCTGTGGACAATATAAGCCACAGCGGGTCGTCGTTGAAGCCGCTTCCCACATCGGTATTCCCCTTCTTTGTAAGCGGCTGGTACTGGTGGTATGCGCTGCCGTCTTCAAACTGCGTTGATGCGAGATCGAGTATCCTTTCGCGCGCCCTGTCGGGAACCTGATGGACAAAGCCCAGAATGTCCTGGTTTGAATCCCTGAAACCCATACCGCGGCCTATTCCCGATTCAAAATATGACGCGCTTCTTGACATGTTGAACGTGACCATACACTGGTATGCGTTCCATATGTTTACCATGCGGTTCAATTTTTCATCGTCGCTGTTTACGACAAACCTGGAGCAAAGATCATTCCAGTATTCCTTTAACTCGCGCAGTGCGTTTTCAACGTTTGAGTCCAAAGAAAACGCCGCCTGCATCTCTTTTGCTTTTTTCTTGTTTATTACGCCTTTTCTTTCCCACTTTTCGTCGTCCTTGTTCTCGACATAACCAAGCACGAAATTAAAGCTTTTTCGTTCCCTCGGTTCAAGTTCCATTTTTATATGATGCGACGCAATCGGCGACCATCCGCTTGCAACAGAATTGAAGGATTTGCCCGAAGCTACCGCGCGGGGGCAGTCGAAACCGTTGTATAATCCGAGAAACGTTTCGCGGTCGGTATCAAAACCGTCGATTTCGGTGTTTACCCAATAAAAAGAGTAATGGTTTCTGCGTTCCCTGTATTCGGTCTTATGATATATTGCCGAACCTTCCACCTCTACCTCGCCGGTACTGAAATTTCTCTGGAAGTTCGTCATGTCGTCAAATGCATTCCAAAGACAGAATTCAATAAACGAAAACAGTGATATTTCTTTTTTCGTACCGGAAGTATTCGTTACGGTTACCCTGTTTACTTCGCCATTATAATCAAGAGGGACGAATGATAACTGCTCCACCCTGATTCCTTTGCGTTCCCCGGTTATAGAAGTATAGCCCAGGCCGTGCCTGCATTCATACCTGTCAAGCTGCCGTTTTACCGGCATCCACCCCGGAGTCCAGTAATCTCCGTTATCGTAAATATAAAAATACCTGCCTCCGCTGTCTGTGGGAACGTTATTGTAGCGATACCGCGTTATTCTTCGAAGGCGCGCGTCGCGGTAAAAACTGTAACCTCCTGAAGTGTTCGATATTAATGAGAAAAATTCCTGTGAGCCAAGATAGTTTATCCATGGGTACGGCGTCTCAGGTGTTGTTATTACATACTCCCTGTTTGCGTCATCAAAATAACCAAATCTCATATAACGTCCCCCTTGTCTGAGTGAACACGCGTTCACAATTAAACGCATGCCCGCCCGTTTAATATTTCAGGCGGAAAAATTGAAACACTGGTGCGGCTAAAAAGAGATAACAAACATGGCTTCTAACCGTGTTTTTTACAGCTGTCACGTATTACAAGCCTGGTCTCCAGTGTGTAAGTACTTATATTTCTTGCAGTATCCTCTATCATTTCAAGAACAAGCTCAACTGCTTTCTTCGCGATATCATATATTGGAACACGGACGGTTGTGAGCGCAGGCTTTACCAATGAAGCAGGCATTATATCGTCAAAGCCCACGATAGAAATATCATCCGGAACTTTTATATTTTCACGGGACAATACATCCATTGCGGATATAGCCATATCATCATTGCAGCAAAAAAGTACCGTTGGAAGGTTACCGGTCTTTATAAGGTCAATAACCGCCTGCTCGGCGATTTTTTTAATAAACTCGCCCTTCAAATCCCACTCTATACGCGGTTCAATTCCATTTTCTGCTAACATTTCCTTATACGCTTTATACCGCACCCTCCCGGAATATGTATTGTCTCTTCCCGCCAATATTCCAATATCTTTATGGCCTAAATCTAAAAGGTATTTTATTATTTCACGCGTTCCTTTGTCATCCATTGAGTTAATTACTGATATCCTGCCTTTTCCGACAAGGCGCAGTATATCCTCGGGCGAATAGTCGATTATAACAAGCGGATACCCCATTGACGCCACTTCCGCCATAACGCCTATGTCCTTCTCCGTTCCTACAATTATGCCGGCATCCATTCTTTTCTCAATGAAAGCCTGTTTGATCTTTGCATAATCCCGTACTGAAAATATTGAATGTACAAGAACATAAACGCCCCTTTCGTTTGCAGTATCAATCACTGCTTCAATGAAAGGAGAAAAGTAGTTGTTCTGATAAACACGCGTAGAGCTGCCTTTTTCAGCAATGCTTACAATAAATAAGCCTATCGTGTCGGTTTTCTTGCCGGCAAGCGCTCTTGCGGAGCTGTTCGGACTGTAATGGTATTTTTCTATTACCTTCATGACTTTGCGGCGGGTTTCGTCAGGTACATTACTATAATTATTTATTACCCTTGAAACAGTGCTTCTGGAAACACCCGCCATTCTGGCAATATCTTCGCTCTTCATATTACACCATGCCTGTTAACGCGCGTTTATTATACTAATTATTGCAGAAATAACCGGAAAAATCAAGTCCAAAATTTGGGCGTTTTTTATCTTAAAAGATGTGAACACCGGAGAGAGCTATTTTAAATATTGGAACACTTAAATAGACGCATGTAAAATTTTGTAATATAATTATACAAAAGAAGTTAACTATTATATAAATATATCATAAACCGGCATCGTCCTCGATTCATGCTTTTCCGGATTAAATAAAAACCACCTGTTGATAAAAATTCAATCAACAGGCGGTATATTCTGGAGCGGGTGATGGGAATCGAACCCACACGGTCAGCTTGGGAAGCTGATATTCTGCCACTAAATTACACCCGCATTTTATTTTTTGCAGAATTTATTCTATCACATTTCTTCACTTGTTTAAAGGCCTTTTTAAAAAACCGCATATTATTCTGCGGGTTCTACTGTCTTTTTCATATTTTTTTCAAATTTACTTCTGGGCATCATGACCTGATGCCGGCAGCCCTGACATTCAATTCGGATATCCGCTCCGGTTCGGATTACTTTCCATACCTTGCTTCCGCACGGATGCTGCTTTTTCATCTCAACCAGATCTCCAGGCTTAAACACTTTTTGCTGCATAAATCCACCCCTATCTTGTTATAAGGATTATTCCGTATTACAATACCGGCAAAGAGGAGCCGCAGTAAACCAGGTTTATCCATTTATCTTCAGTATCGCATCTTCTTCGCTTGGATATATATCTATGAAACGGTCCAGCTTTGTAACCTCAAAAAGTTTTGCAATGTCAGTCATAAGGCTGCACAGGACAAGCCTGCCGCCGTTTTCCCTGAATTTTCTGAACGAATCCACTATCATGCCTATCCCCGCGCTGTTTATATATCCTATTCCCGCCATATTTAAAATGACGCTGCTGCTGCTGTTTTCTTCAACAAGCCTGTTAAAAAACTCTCTGAACTCACTCTGGGTGGAGATACGAATCTGACCTTTAATTGCAATAATTAAAACGCCGTTTATTATTTTACTTAAGGCCACCATAGTGCCAATCATCCTTCCGGGAAGCATTAATTAAAAAATGGACCTCGTTATATATACCCAAAAAAACCGATATATAACAGGAAATTATTAAATATTTAAAAAGAACTACTATTATTCAATTTTTCAGGCTGTGCAGCGGGGCAGGTATTCTCCCGCCGCGCGAAATGAACTCCTCGGATGAAAATTTATTTACACGCATTATAACGGCCGAACCCAAAAGTCCGCCGAATTCCACCGTATCCCCTTCTTTCATGCCTGGTGCGGGTATGATCCTGACGGCAGTTGTTTTCTGGTTAATAACGCCTATTGCGGCCTCATCCGCAATTATGGCCGAAATAGTTGAAGCAGGAGTATCTCCGGGCACGGCAATCATATCGAGGCCAACCGAACAAACACAGGTCATCGCTTCGAGTTTTTCAATCGATAACGCTCCGCATCTAACGGCTTCGGTCATTCCTTCGTCCTCACTTACCGGTATAAATGCTCCGCTTAATCCCCCTACATATGAAGACGCCATAATACCGCCTTTTTTAACCGCGTCATTCAATAGCGCAAGCGCCGCGGTTGTACCATGTGTTCCACACCGTTCAAGCCCCATCTCTTCAAGGATTCGGGCAACACTATCACCTATTTCGGGAGTAGGTGCAAGAGAAAGGTCCACAATACCAAATGGAACTCCTAAGCGGCTTGAAGCCTCCCTCGCTACAAGCTGCCCCATTCTTGTTATTTTAAATGCCGTATTTTTTATTGTTTCAGCAACGGTTCCGAAATCTGCTCCCTTAGCTTTTTTCAATGCGGAGGCTACAACGCCCGGGCCGCTCACACCAACGTTAATAACGCATTCGGGTTCGCCAATGCCGTGAAAAGCTCCCGCCATAAACGGATTATCCTCAACCGCGTTTGCAAACACGACAAGTTTCGCGCATCCAAGTCCTCCCTTGTCTGCGGTTCTTTGGGCGGTTTCCTTGATAATTGTTCCCATCTGCTTAATCGCATCCATATTTATGCCGGTTCGCGTTGTTGCTACGTTAACTGAACAGCATACTCTTTCGGTTTCCGATAAAGCAAAAGGTATCGATTTAATAAATAACCTGTCGCCGTCGGTAAAGCCTTTATGTACAAGCGCGGAATACCCGCCGATAAAATTAACGCCTGTTTCGGCGGCCGCTCTATCCATCGTTTTTGCAAACCGGATATAGTCAGCGTCTTTACTGCTTTCGGCTATTATCGAAATAGGAGTAACTGAAATTCTTTTATTTATTATTGGTATCCCGAATTCTCTTTCAATATCTTCCCCGGTTTTTACAAGATTCTCAGCACATTTGGTAATTTTGTCATATATTTTTTCGCAGCTTTTTGCGCTGTCTTCGCTGCAGCAGTCTCTTAACGATATTCCCATTGTTATTGTGCGTATATCCAGTTTTTCGTTCTGGATCATTCGTATTGTTTCCAATATTTCATACTGATTGATCATATACTACTCCTCCGACTGCATATCTTCTGCCCCACCGTTAAAATAACAGAAGAAACTGCCTGGTCAATGCCGACAGACATCTTTGTTCCATCTAAATCCGGTGCATGCTTTTGAATATTTCTTCCCTCTGTATGCGGACATCAACGCCAAGCTCTTTTCCTTTACTTTCAAGCCGGTCTTTAAGCTCGGAAAAATCAATATTAAGGCCGTCAAGATCCACAAGCATCATCATTGTAAAAAGATCCTGCATGGTAGTCTGTGAGATATCAAGTATATTTACGTTCGATTCCGCAAGTACGGCACTAATCCCGGCAATCAACCCGACGCGGTCATAGCCTATTACAGTTATAACAGCTCTCATTTTTCTCCCCCTCTTTCAACGTCTGTTTAAGCTTTTATTCCCACTCTTCATTTCCGCCTTTATCCAGTTGATAAACTGCCTTGCTGTTCTCGGCGACATCCCGTTATACATCATTTCCCACTGCATCGCTTTTTTGTTCAGAACTTCCGGTTCAATCTCAAGGTTTTCTTCTTCCGCCATTTTAT
>JAAYBO010000274.1 GCA_012730095.1 Clostridiaceae bacterium | reverse complement strand
TTTGAAATTTTGCGATAAAGCATATAATGCCGGGCACAGGAGAGTTTAAAAGTATTAACAAAGGGATTGAAAGTATTTTTTACCGCGTCCAACCCATCGAGAGAGGTTATATCAAATTGGATAAAAACTCTCTTGCCCTTTATCTCTTGTGCTTTAAATCCGTGAATTTCACCGGGACAAATAAAAAGGATATCTTTCTCGTTTAGCTGTATATCCCTGCTTCCTATTCTAACATCAATTCCGTTTTCCATGCAGTATACAATTTCTATCGCATTATGCCAATGCGCGGGGTAATCAAAATCTTCAATCGTATTAATTATTACCCTGATCATATGGTTCTCATTAAATAAACCTTTTTCATGCATACCTTCAAGAAACATAAAAAAGCCCTCCAGTATAATGATACCATATATTCAGGGTTTGTTGAACAGATGATAACAGTTACAGATTTTTATAAACAAAAGCGCTGTTCAGACGCGCAATAGGTTTTAAGAACTGAAGCGGCATCTGAACAGCGGCTCAACAAGCAAAAATAAAACAGAGGATGATTTGGAAAGACTAATTTTAATATTCAATTTCGGACAATTCGCCAATGACCTTAAATGCAGCCTTTTGAACTTTCATTCCCGTAAGTGCCTCACTCCTGCTATCGGGCTGACTGCCCCCGATATATACTTCAAAAACTCCGGGTTCAAGAATGCATCTGCCTTCATTATTGATTAACGCCATTTGCCTCGGAGTTATTGTGAACGAAACTTCTTTTTCTTCACCCGGCACGAGATTAACGCGCTTGATTCCCGCAAGCTGCCAGCGGGGCAAAGTAACACTTGCCTCAACATCTTTTAAATATAACTGTACTGTTTCAATTGACTCGATATTTCCTGCATTCTTTACTTTTACCAGGCAGTTGAAATTCTCACCCGTTTGTATTGTGTCTTTTTTAACCTTGATACATCCGTATTCAAACCTGGTATAACTAAGGCCATATCCGAACGGGTACAGTGCTTCGTTTTCCATATACCTGTATGTTCTGTTCTTCATCGAATAATCTTTGAAGTCGGGCAGTTCTTCAACAGTGCGGTAAAATGTAACGGGCAGCTTTCCGGACGGGCTGTATTCTCCAAATATCAGGGATGCTATTGCTTTTCCGCCCTCCGCACCCGGATACCAACCCATAATAATAGCCGGGATATGTTCATCGGCCCAGGTTAAAGCAAGCGCGCTTCCTGCAAGGACTACTAATATTACAGGCTTGCCTGTCCGATAAACTGTTTCCAGAAGCTCCTGCTGAAGTCCGGGCAGATCGAGATTATGCTTGTCCCCGCTGCTGAAATCCTGAGCGGCAACGCCTTCTTCACCTTCTATCGTTTCATCAAGGCCTAAACACATTACGACAGCATCGGCCATTTCCGCGGCAGATATTGCTTCAGCGAAGCGATCCTTAGGTTCTGCAAGATCTTCGACCTTGTCTTTATACAAATGACACCCTTCGGAATAGAAGACTCTGACGTCTTCGCCAACCATGTCCTGGATTCCTTCAAGAACAGTTATGTATCTTGACGCGGTGCCGTGGTAATTGCCCATTAAGGCTGTACGGTTGTCAGCGTTCGGCCCTATCACGGCAATGGACTTGATTTTATTTTTATCAAGCGGCAGTATATTGTTTTCGTTCTTTAGAAGGACCATGGTTTGTTTGGATACTTCGAGCGCAAATTCCCGGTGTTCCCTGCAGTCGTTAACCGAATATGGAATGCTTGTATACGGCACATTCTCAGGTTTATCGAACATTCCAAGCTTCATTCTTGTTATCATAAGCCTTGTAACAGCCTGATCAATCGCCTCTTCGGTAACGAGGCCTTCGTTATGGGCAATTAAAAGGTTTGCGAACATATTCCCGCAGTTAAGATCACAGGTGTTATTTACAGCTAATGCGACCGATTCGGGAGCAGTGCTTGTAACCCCGTGAAATTCGTGGAAATCCCTGATAGCCCAACAGTCAGAAGTGACATATCCTTTAAATCCCCACTCTTCTCTTAATATTTTCTTAAGAAGGGTTTCGCTTCCGCAGCATGGTTCTCCGTTCGTCCTGTTATACGCGCCCATTACGCCTTCAACATTGGCTTCCCTGACGAGCTCTTTAAATGCAGGCAGATAAGTTTCGCGAAGATCTTTTTCCGACACCTCCGCATTAAAACTGTGGCGATCGCTTTCAGGTCCGCTGTGAACAGCATAGTGCTTAGCGCATGCTGCCGCTTTTAAATATTTTTTATCGTTTCCCTGAATGCCTTTTACGAAGGCTACGCCTAACCGCCCGGTTAAGTACGGGTCTTCTCCGTATGTTTCATGTCCTCTGCCCCAGCGAGGATCCCTGAATATATTTATATTTGGGGACCAGAATGTTAAACCTTTGTAAATATCGCGATCGTTTTTGCGCTGAAACTCATGGTATTTTGCGCGGCCTTCTGTGGATATGACATCGGCTGCTTTATAAATAAGTTCTTCATCGAAGGTCGCCGCCAAGCCTATTGCCTGCGGGAACATAGTCGAAACGCCCGCTCTTGCTACTCCGTGCAGAGCTTCATTCCACCAGTTGTAGGCGGGTATGCCAAGACGCTTGATAGCAGGAGCGTTAAAGAGCATTTGAGTTACCTTTTCTTCAAGGGTCATCCGGGATACCAAATCTTTCGCACGTTCTTCAAAACTTAAACTTTCATCGAGGTATTTAGGCTTATCACACATAACACTCATATCCTCCTTTAAAAAATAATACATCTTAAATAATATTCTATCTGTATTGGTCGCAAAAATCATTATATTATTTGCTGAGTATGTAACAAAATTTGCTTTTATCAATGTCTTCGGAGGCTGCCGTAATTTCAGCACATTGGGCATATATATTTTTCTCCCCGGTTTCGGGCAGCGGCCATCCGTTGGCTGTAAAGGTGAGGGCATCTTTATTCCCGCTACATTGTATGATAAAATTAAACGAGCATATCAATCACATCTTTGTTATTTCAAACGCGGCAAGCAAGAGCAACTTGAACGGATAAACTGCGTCATCATAAAAGAATCCATTAGTTTAGGGGGTATTAAGTTGAAGAAAAAAAGAGCTAAAAGCTTGCTTGTTTTTTTTGTTTGTATTTTTCTGGCTGTTGCATTCATTATTATTGCATCCTATATCGAATGCGATTTTGGGAAGGTCAGCGTAAAACAGGTCAAGATACCAATTACAACAAACAATGGAATATCAGCTTATATTACCGCAAAGCTTTATGTGCCCGATGGGGTGAATGGTTCGAACCCCGCTCCGGCAGTGCTTCTTATGCATGGATATCAGAATGACAAGGATACTTCCGCGGCATTTGCTATTGAGCTGGCACGGCGCAAAATTGTCGCGCTCTCAATTGACGAATTTGGCCACGGTGAAAGCCCAATTGGAATGCGCAACAGAGGTTATGATTTATCTAAATCCGGTCCGAACAGGTTTAAGATGTTTATGAGCTTTTCAAGCCTGAACTTTGATCAGGTTGATGGAATAATTGATTCTTCAATGGGAGGAACTGCCGCTTTCCGGTGGCTTCAGTCGCGTGAATATGTATTGGCCGATAAAATCGGAATTACCGGTCATTCAATGGGAACATGGAGCTCGTATACCGTTGCGGCTGAGAATCCTGAACATGCCGCAATCGTGATTCAGTGCGGAGAAGTGGAAGGGCCTGTTCAAGATGCGGATGGAAATGTTACATTCCGTAACGTACTGCTTCTTCAGGCAAAATATGATGAGTTTGACTATTTCAGAGATTATCAGCTAACAACAGAGAATTTGAATAAAAGCGAATTGCGTTATAAAATTTTTTCCGGCCAGGATGCTCCGGTTGAATGGAATAAAACCTACGGCAGTTTTACCGATGGTACAGCCAGGCGGATGGAATTTCTTAATACGGTGCATAGGGGAGTTACGCACAGTAAGGCGGGGATTTCTACCGCGATGGAATGGTTTACAACCGCACTCAAGGTTGAGCCGGGTATACCGCCTTCGGATTTGGTGTTTATGACAAGAGAACTGCTGATGGGTCTTGCTTTGTTAGCCGCGGTGATTTCATTACTGCCGCTTTGTTCATTCCTTCTCACTACACAATTCTTTGCTCCGGTGGCGCAGCCGCTTCCGGACAGGTATACGGCTCCTAAGAAAAGCTGGCATAGAATGGCGATAACAAGTATTTTACTCAGCGCGATACTCTATCCGTTTGTAACGCAGTTAGGACATGGGCTTTTTCCGTATCCGGACGGTATTTTCAAAACACTTATGGCAGGCGGGCTGATTCTGTGGCTCGATTTGCTGTTTGTCATTGCGTTTTTCATGTTCAGCAGATGGTATAAAAAGGGGGAAGGGAGAGAGCTTGGCGTCACAATGTATGACATGGGTTTATCCTTCGACAGGGAAAAGACGGTGATTGACTGGAAAATAATAGGCAAAACCGTTATTATGGCAGCTATTATGTTTGGGCTGCTGTATGTTTTAACAACCATCGGTTACCGCTTTTTCAATACTGATCTCAGGTTTATCTGGCCTTTCCTGCGCCCGTTTACAGCAGGACGTTTACTGCAATTCTTATTGTATCTGCCGTTCTTTCTTTTGTTTTTCCTGTTTAACGGAGGGGTCAGACTGTTTGGACAAATGCGCCTGAAGGAATATGAATCCCCTGCGAAAACACAGATAGTCTGGTGGCTGAAAAATATATATGTAATGTTGGGAGGTCTGGTTATTGTTTCACTATTTGAATATGTTCCATTTTTACTCGGCTTCGGGACAGGATGGGCGTTAACCGGACTTTCAATATTCGATGGCCCGTTTATGAGCGCACTTGTGCTTATTTTCCCGCAGTTTTTCGTGTTGTTTTTTGTGGCGACATATTTCTACCGCAAAACAGGCAAGGTATATCTTGGGTCATTAATAACCGCCATCGTGGTTTCGTGGATTACCTGCGGAGGAGCGGCCTACTTTTAGGAGGCGGGAACGACCATCTTTTACAACATAAAAATATTATGTTAATATTGTTTTACTCAGTTGTACAAAGGGTAATAACACTATAATTGTGTGATAGTTGCCTTTAAAATGGAGGAATATAATGCGGCCGCTGTATTTTGAAAATGGGGTACTCAGATTAATTGATCAAACAAAGCTTCCGGAGGAAACAATCTGGCGTGAATACTCTTCTTATGATCAGGTTGCTAAAGCAATTAAAGATATGATCATACGGGGGGCACCGGCAATTGGTGTAACAGCCGCATATGGAATCGTGTTAGGAATGAATGAGATAAAAACAGAAGATAAGGATGTTTTCTTTAAAGAAGTAAAACGCATTGCAGATGAAATTAAGAACACAAGACCGACTGCCGTTAACCTGTTTTGGGCTGTGGACAGGGTTGTGAATAAAGTTATTGATAACAGGGAAAAAGACATTGAAGGTATTATTGAAATCGCATTGAAGGAAGCTCGGAAAATGGATGAGGAAGATGTTCAAAGCAACCGGAAAATCGGTGAGCTCGGCAGCGAACTTATCCGTTCCGGAGACACAATACTGACTCATTGCAACGCAGGCAGTCTCGCAACCTGTGATTATGGAACAGC
>JAAYBO010000273.1 GCA_012730095.1 Clostridiaceae bacterium | reverse complement strand
TTTTTCTATATCCGCATTGTACTCGAAAATTTCATTGTTATTTTCGGTAAAGTTAAATTCCTTGATGCCTTCCGAATCAAAAAGCGTGATCCCTTCGACAGCGCACCCCCCTTTAATTTCCAGTTCCTGCCCTTCTTCAGCCGTAAGGTCGCCGTTGCCATATACTTTTAGAGAATGGGATACGATGATATCGTTATTATATCTTTCTCCTGGTGATGGTTCAGACGGTATTATTTTAAGGGTTGCGTCTTTTTTAATCTCAAGGACATAGGCATGTAATGGTTCGTCTATATCAACATTTCCGGTAATCGTATACTTTCTCTCGGCCCCTTGCAGCTTATTTTCAAGACTGTCGTAGTCGACAAGATCTTCATCTTCCAGTGCCGGTATATTGCCGCCGTTAGCTAAAATTCCTGAGATCTCCATCTTTCCATCCTCGACAATCATTTTAGCGTTCCCAAGCAGGTACAGTTCCCGGCAGCCAATGTATCCTGTAAAGGTGACATCACTTAAAATAACGGTTTTATCCTCAAAACTATCAAATGCATCGGATACCTGAGGCGGATCAACCTCCGTATACAGACAATACACAACCACTCCAATGCATTCAGAATTGTAAACCGCGTCGGAAACGCTTGTGGCGTTTTCCAGTACATAGGGACCCGGTTCGGTTTCTATTATTGCTTTATACTGTATCGTATCTGCTGCAGACAGCGGCAGCGGAATGAAGTAAAAACATAATACAATACACAGCAACAATGCAAAGGGATTTTTCATGTTTTAACACTCCTTTCTTAAATGCTTAATTAATGCTTAATTCTTTAAACTGCTTTTTACAGTAGCTAAAATCTCATCCATAAGTAATTTTGCAGTCTGTCTTCCGGTATCGTCCATAATGTCCGGAAAAACCCGGACGGTGGATTGATTAACGTTATTTGAGCCTTCGCAGGCGATCCGCATTCGACGGCTTTCCGGACCGGAAGACAAAACAATCAGTGTTCCTCTTTCACTGTTTGCTTTTTCAAGGTGAAAGCCTAATTTGTCCAATGTATCGTACAGAACATTTAACATAAGTCTCTTGTTAACAGGAAAACCATGAGATAAATCGTTTATCGAAAACACCCCCTTTTTCTCATCATCATATGATTTCGATAAAAAAGGAAGTCCGGTTTTGGTTCAGGGCAGGTATAGTTTTAGTATAGGTTGCTGAAAAACTGTTGTTTTGTTGAAAATAAATGTGATATAATCATAAAAAAGATTACATAAAATTACCAAGCAGTTTCTTTCCGCGGTTTTTGAAAGAAAGAGGTTATCTGTGAAAAAACAGACTTATTTGTATTGTGGAGTTATTGCGCTGTCCTTTCTTTGGACAGGCTCTGCATATATATCCCTGGCTTACCGTTTGATGGTGCATTATACTCCTTATCAGATTGATCTTTATCAGGTAGTGTGGGGATATCTGCTTCAGGTACTGGGGATGGTTGTTTTTGCACTGGGTGTAAAAAAACGCCCGGAGATATTCAGAAATAATCTTTTTTTCACGGTTGTATTGATTATTGAAGCTATTGTCATATCCGTTGCGATTCTTTCCAGCACACCTGTGGTTTTTCTTTGCTTTAGTTTTGCAATGAACCTTGCTCACGGTTTAGTTGCAGGCTGGTATCTGACACAATTAAGCGCGTTTGTTCCGCAGCAATACCGCGGCCGTGTTTTCGGATTCGGGTATGCGGTAGGGAGTGTGGGAAGCTGGGTGTTATCGCTGCCTTTCCAGGGTCAATTCC
>JAAYBO010000272.1 GCA_012730095.1 Clostridiaceae bacterium | reverse complement strand
GTGTTAACAGTATGTGCTTTGTCGACCAAGGAAACGAAACACCCGAAGCAGGACCCGCGGGAATTATACCGAATAAACAGCGGGTGATTCGGGTGTTTTCGGTTACGCAGGGCGGCATGCTTCAACGCCCTGCTTCGAACAGTCAAATGTGGAGCGGGTTAATGAGCGACCCGGGATATGGAGACCACTTTACGAGAATAAAAGGATCTAAAGCGTGTTAACAGTATGTGCTTTGTCGACCAAGGAAACGAAACACCCGAAGCAGGACCCGCGGGAATTATACCGAATAAACAGCGGGTGATTCGGGTGTTTTCGGTGACAATGGGTATTTTTACTGTTCCTTTTTTTCTTCCGGTGGAAGAGCTTTCTTTTTCTTAATATGTTTTTTATAGATACGTAAACCAATAAGGAATAAAATGCCCAATATAACCAGGGTAGGTATTGCTTCAATAATGAATATCACCAAATCTCCAAACGCATCAACTATTCCGGTCAGGCTGTTTTTTATCGAATTCTTAAGACGATCCCAATATGTATTGGTTTTCTTAAGTGTCATTTCTTCAGGATATTTTTCTTCTAATCGTATGTATATAGTGGATAATTCAACCAGATCGGACCATTTGTTCAAAGTTCCTGTAAGACGTTCTATTTCAGTCTGAAGCTCTGTCATACGCATACGGGTTTTAAAAATCGAGTCGGGATCTTTCAATGAACGCATGTACTCCTCAAGATATTCGTATTCTATTTTTAATATCCTCAGCCGTCCTTCCGTATCGAAAAACTGATCGGTTACATCGGTGCTGTATATCCTGTCGTCAATTACTTCTCCAAGGCCTTTAACATCATTGAGTATATTGTCGAAATGCCGTGCGTCCACGCGTATTGTAATGTCGCCTGTGATCCTTGATCTTCGCTCGCCTTCAAACGTATAATAATCCCTGTGGATGTTGCTTTCCTGAATAAAACCTATTCCTGTAATCATTGACTGCAGGTTTCCGTAAGAAGTATAAAACTCATCCACTTCAAGTTTGAGGTTCGCGTTCCTTATAACCTTTCTCTGCGCTAAAATATCAAGGTTCGCGCTCTTCCCGTCGTATCCGGTAGCAACAATACCTGAAGCCGGTCCGGCGGATTCGCCTTTTGCATCGGAAAACGCAATATCCAGCGCTTTCTCTTCCATAGTAACGTTATAGTTTCCACTATCATCGGCGGTGTCCATGTCCATTGCACTTGATGTATATTCACCAATCCCAAAAGCTTGGCTGCTGCTTGTTGACGCTTGCGCCTGCGGAGCTTCCGCAGTTGCGGTTTCGGCCGCCTTCCTTCCGCTCGAACATCCGGCTGTAGCCGCAGTCAAAATTATAAGCAACAGAACATATACAACTATTTTCTTTGCCCTTAACATCCCATCCACTTCCTTTCGTGTTCCCGTTAAGGCTCTTATGGTTTAAAACAACAGAAGCCAACTCTAATCTCGTTTATACTGATAGGACGATGCCGGGCAAAAAAAGTTCCAAAAGGCCGCAGCAGATGAAATATAAATAATCTCACCGCTGCGGCCTTTTAAATTTTTAATACCGTATATTCCTATTCTTCTTCCTT
>JAAYBO010000271.1 GCA_012730095.1 Clostridiaceae bacterium | reverse complement strand
TTAAGTCATATTTTTTAATAAAATGGATAAAATTAAACAGTAGATCAAAAACAGTGGAGTTTAAATTATATGCATTTCAAAAAAACATGTGTGCTTTTTACTGGAGATCACCAAGTTTTTACTATAATTATAGTATAATTTAACATATTTTTCTCTTTATCATATGGCTTTTTTATGCACATTCCACAATAAGCCATAATTCAACTACATCTGTTCACATACCTAATTACTCATATTAAATGAACATATTAATACTGATACTCATACTGATATTAATAAAAGGCGCGATATTTTTATCTCATTTGTCGGCTCTTTGATTATTTCTTCAGAAATAATTGCACCGAATACTTCCAGATATTTAAGGAGGGTTATTGCGTGGAAGATATTGCCGAATTAATTCGCCGTAAAAAACAGCTGTTGTATGACATTAATTGCATCAGGGAGTATATGGAAACCTGGGAATCTAACAGTTATTACCAGGATATGTGTGAGCAAATGAAAAGAGAAGTTGAAGAAATCAACCGAAAACTTCAGGGATACTATAGTTCTCCGTATGAGGGGTTTGAAAGGCAAAGATCGGAATTGCTCCAAAGAATCCAAAATTACGAGAAGGAGCTTCTGACATGCAAACGAAAACTGCGTGAAATTGATGAAATAATGGAAACCGTCAACGTAAAATATGAAAATACTTTATTAGTGAAATAGTGAAAAAAGGGGGCTTGGTTTAATGCTTTTGGAAACGGTCAATAAAGAAGCACGCAAAAGTGAAAATATATTAAATGCTCTGTTGGAATACCAGAAAAGCAAGGATACAAACCATATATCCGAAGAAGAACTTGCAAAATTGGCCGAAGAACTTGGTGTTACTGAAAGCAGAGCGTATAGCATAATTACTTTTTATTCTCTTTTTTCTACTCATCCGCGCGGTAAATACATTATTCAGGTCTGCAATGATGTTCCATGTTATGTAAATGAATCCACAAACATACTGGAGGAATTTGAAAATTATCTTGAGATCCGTGTGGGCGGAACCACGCATGACGGAGTTTTTTCACTTGAGCGAACAAGCTGCCTGGGCTGCTGCAATATGTCCCCGGCAATACGGATAGGCGAAAAAGTATACGGCAATTTATCAACGGATGATATACCAAGAATAATATCAGAGTACAGGAGGAAATACGATGAAGAAATATAATTTAGCTTTTATTACAAGGAACTGCGGGAAAATCGACCCGCATTCCATTGATTCATATATTGAAGCCGGTGGATATGATACGGCACTCAATATTTTTAGCCGAAATTGTGAAAATATTATCAATGAAATAAAAAAATCGGAACTGAGGGGGAGAGGAGGCGCCGGTTTTCCCACCGGAACCAAGATAGAAATTGTGTATAAATTAAACATCACCCCAAAATTCCTCGTCTGTAACGCTGATGAAGGCGAGCCGGGCAATTTTAAAGACAGATTTCTGCTTGAAAACGATCCGCATCAGCTTATTGAAGGAATGATAATCACAGCCTACGCCGCAGGTATAAGCAAAGGATACATATATATTCGAGGAGAATATAACAAAGCAATAGGTATATTGGAAAAAGCCATTAAACAGGCTCGCCAAAAAGGTTTTTTGGGAAAAAACATTTTTGGGTCGGGCTTCAACTTTGATATTGAGATTTATTCAGGTGCGGGTGCTTATGTTTGCGGTGAGGAATTTGCGCTTATCGAATCAATTGAGGGTAAAGCGGGAAGACCTCGGAATAAGCCTCCGTATCCTGTCAGCGCGGGTATATTTAATCAGCCTACACTGATTAATAATGTTGAAACACTTTCGACGATTCCGTTTATAATCAGAGAAGGCGCCGAAAAATATACTTCCATCGGAACACCGTCATCAAAAGGAACCAGGCTTGTCAGCCTGTCCGGCAACGTTAACAGGCGCGGAGTCTTTGAGGTTCCGTTCGGTATATCTGTTCACGAGATCATATTTAACCTTGGCAAGGGGATACCGGGCGGCAGAAGAATTAAAATGGTGCAGCTTGGAGGCGCGTCCGGGCCGTGCATACCTCCTGAAATGATTGATCTGAGGCTTGATTACGAAGAGTTTGACAAAAACGGTTTATCGATGGGAGCCGGAGCTGTTATCGTTATAGACGACAGGCATGATATACTGGATATTTTAAGAAATATCATGGTTTTTTTCAGGCATGAATCCTGCGGCAAATGTACACCTTGCAGGGAAGCAAACAGGCATATACTAAATATCCTTGACAAGTTTATTGCAAGAACCGCCACCGAAAAGGATTTATCAACGCTTGAATCGATATTAAACGTGATGACGGACACATCTTTTTGCGGTCTTGGCCAAGCCGCTCCGACAGCGATACTGACTGCCCTGAAGTATTTCCGTTATGAGTTCCTGTCAGGGATATATAAAGAATTTGAAATAAGAAATGCGGTGTAGGAGGCAATTTTATGAATATGATTGAAGTAACAATAAACAATAAGAAAATATTGGTTCCTGAGGGAATCACAATACTAAAAGCGGCAAAATCAGCGGGGCTTGAAATACCAACACTGTGCTACCATATCGATCAGTCCATAAAAACTAACTGCAGGGTCTGCATTGTAGAGGTTGAAGGGATGAAAACGCTGCCAAGCTCATGCTCTACAGCCGTCAGGCCGGGAATGGTAATACATACGAATTCCGCAAAGGTGCTTGAGGCCAGAAGGGTTATTATTGAGATGATACTTGCGAACCATGACGCGGACTGCCTGAAGTGCCACAGGAATTTAAGCTGTGAGCTTCAGAAGATAGCAAACCAGGCGGGGGTAAGAACGAACCGCTTTGAAAATGTACTCGAAATGAGAGAGATAGATAATTCCACTCCTTCGATTGTACGAAATCCGAATAAATGCATAAAATGCGGCCGCTGCGTAGAAATGTGCAGGGAAGTTCAGGGAATAAATATTATTGAAAAGATCGGAAGAAGCAGTGAACTCGAGATAATTCCTGCATATGGCAGATACCTGTCCGACGTCGCCTGTGTTTCATGCGGACAGTGTTCGACAGTATGCCCCGTTGCCGCTATCTATGAAAAAGAAGATATAGACACAGTATGGGATGCGATTAATGATCCCGGAAAACATGTTATTGTTCAAACGGCTCCCGCTGTCAGGGTTTCGATAGGTGAAGAGTTTGGAATGGAACCGGGGAGCATAGTCACCGGAAAACTTGTAGCAGCACTGCGCAGGCTTGGTTTCGATAAAGTGTTTGATACTAACTTTACCGCTGATTTAACGATTATTGAAGAAGGCAATGAGCT
>JAAYBO010000270.1 GCA_012730095.1 Clostridiaceae bacterium | reverse complement strand
TTTCGGTTTTTTTCGCCAGCCCTTCAAACAAATGCGCTATGATGCCGGCGGCACGGTAAATCATCCAGAATATAGTGAAAATAAACAGTGTGCGGACGATATGCCCTCCAAAAGAATCCCCTGAAACATCTATTAAAAGAACTTTAAGAACAAAATATAAAGCAATTACCACTATTAGCAGCTTTCCAGGAGGATCAATCGCTTCAACAAGTTTATCGTCGACCTCTGTTTTTGTTTTGCTTGTGAGCTTTTTCAGGAACGATAGCAGTATATTCAAAAATACCTTCCTGATGGCTAACGCAAATATAAGTATAACGCCCGCAGCAATAATCCTCCAAACTTCAATCTCCAGAAAAGTATGAGAAAAAACGTCGATAAAGCGTTCCCACATCATTTTTAAATCTTCCAAAATAACCACCCTTTTTGCTTTTGATTTTCCCAAAAACAACGATTAATATTGCCTGACAATTTCCTCCGCTGTTTTAATTGAAAATTATTCGGCATTTTCTTTCAGGCTGAAAAACGCTATTGCTTTTTCAAGCTCGTTTATATCTACAAACGTATCTCTGCAAGGGCCATTCGGCCTTTCGTTAATTATACCATAAACAGGAAGATTTTGCACATCCAGCATTCCGGACGATAAATCCCTTTCGCACGCGACGGCAATAACAAAGCCGGGTTTCTCATCCTGTATTATCTTTCTGGCGGCTGTTCCGCCGGTTGCGATCCGTGACCTTATTCCATATTTATTCAATAACTCCTTTATTGCGCCAATACCGCATGAATTGCATCCTGTGCACCCGTCAATTCCTTCGACAAAACGTACGGTGCATTTGGAGTTTTGAAGGCAGTGCGGCAGAATAACAAGCATTTTTTCAGGTGACACTTTTATTTTTCCTGTTTTTATATATTCGTTACAGATATTAATATATATACGCCTTATTTCATCTTTATTATAGTTAATTAAATCGCTTACAGCTAACAGAAAAGGCATAAAAAGCCTGAAAGACAATTTCGCCGCAAATGGATTTTTAACTGTTTTCCGGTTGCTGTTCTTTTCATTTCGGGTTATTATCTTCTTTATCCATATAAAGCCAGTTAAAAACAGCATAACTGCGAAAAAGAGTATAAAAGCTATGGCATATAAAATTATCCGGTAAGTTTGTAAACTGAAAAATCTTGCCGTTAAAAACACAAAAGCCGTTAAAAATATTAAAACGGCGATGATAAGAAAAGACAGTCTGAAAAAATACCTGTTACTGTTATTCTCCAAAACAATCCCCCACATCGACACAATGGCCGCAGATATACTGGCAGGTAGTAAGACGTTTTGAGTTGTCACACTGAATTTCGGATACCAATATTAGCCCTTTGCCTGTTTGCACGGTAAACCCTTCTTTGGAAATTGTTAGTATAGTGCCTGGCTCTGCCGCAGGATTTTTTGTTTCGTCAATTATTTTTGTTCTCCAGATGCGCATTCGCTCTCCTTTAAAAAACGAAAAAGCGCCGGGCCATGGATTTGTTCCGCGGACAAGATTGTGTATTTGCCTTGCTGAAGACTCCCAATTAATCTTACCGGTCATGCTTGTGATTCTTGGAGCAAAAGTTACTTCGGAATCATTTTGTGGAATTCGTTCAATAGTTCCTTTTTCAATCCCTTGGATAGTTTCATTTAAGAGTTCCGCTCCAAGTAAAGACATCTTGTCGTGAAGCTGTCCTGCCGTAATGTTATCATCAATTGCTACTTCCCTTTGCAGCAATATATCACCTGCGTCCATCTTTAAAACAGTCAGCATTGTTGTTATTCCGGTTTTTTTCTCACCGTTTATTACTGCCCAGTTGATAGGGGCCGCCCCCCTGTATTTCGGGAGTAAAGAAGCGTGTACGTTAACCGTACCATGCTTTGGTATGCTTAGAACATCGGAAGTTAGAAATTGTCCGAAAGCACATGTAACAAAAAGATCCGGATTTGTTTCAGCCAATTTCCTGACCGCACATGGGTCTCCGATTTTTTCAGGCTGAAATACCGGTATTCCTTTTGACAGCGCGTATTGTTTTACCGGCGGGCAGCAAACCCTGTAACCTCTGCCTTTGGGCTTATCAGGCTGCGTGACCGCCATTACGACTTCGTATTTGCTGTTAACTAAACTTTCAAGGCTGGGAACGGCAAACTCAGGTGTTCCCATAAAAACTATACGCATGATAATTTTCCTTCTTTTTGTCTTTTTACTTATTCGTCGAATTTCCGTTATCAGGCTCAACAAACCTGATTACTTTATCTTCAAACAAGACACCTTCGAGATGATCCGTTTCATGGCTCAATACCCTCGCAAGCATGTCCGTACCTTCTATCTTCCGTGATTTCCCTTCCCTGTCAAGGGCCTTTACAACAATTTGCGCCGGTCTTTTCACTTCACCCCATATACCGGGAATACTAAGGCATCCTTCCACTTCAACCTGTTCACCGGATTGGCTTATTATTTCGGGATTTATTAATACCATTGGACCTTCTCCGATATCTATAACAACAACCCTCTTAAGAATGCCCACCTGCGGTGCAGCAAGGCCAATTCCGTTAGCGTCGTACATCGTTTCAATCATATCATCAACGAGCTCCTGGAGCCTTTTGTCTATTTTTTTTACCGGTTTGCATTTCTTTCTTAATACATCGTCTCCCTTTGTCCGTAATTGCCGTATTGCCATATTTTCACCCCTTTCATTATAACAGGCGTGGCATGAATGTATTCAGATCATGCCAGCAAGATAGGCAAACAAGTAAATTATATCATGATTTTCACTTGGTGAAGCCAAGGACAGCCGGCATCGGCTGTATAAATTCATGATACAATGTTCTCGGGTACCCGTTCGAAATCTATGATTTCGGTAACGGGTGAGGTTATTATATCATGAATTTTTAAAATCGTATGATTTTCACTTGGTGAAGCCAAGGACAGCCGGCATCGGCTGTATAAATTCATGATACAATGTTCTCGGGTACCCGTTC
>JAAYBO010000269.1 GCA_012730095.1 Clostridiaceae bacterium | reverse complement strand
TTTTCTGCCGAAACTGTTTGATCCGGACATATCAATTAAAAGAAAGACGTTCATCTCCCGTTCTTCACAAAACAGCTTCACAAAGGCTTTGTTATGCCTCGCGGTGACATTCCAATCAATATTTCTCACGTCATCACCGGGGTAGTATTCTCGTATATCGTCAAATTCCATGCCTTTGCCCCAGAAACCTGAACGGTATTCACCGGAAAAAATCTCTTCCACGAGCCGGTTTGTCTTTATGTCGATCTTTCGTATTTTTTTTAAAAGTTCTCCGTTAACCATATTACTCCCTTGCCCTGCTTCTTTACACGATACATTACTGTGCCTGTGAACAAATTAAAAGCATCTGTCACGGTACATTTACCTGTTCAAGTATCTCGGTGATAATATCTTCTGAAGTTATATCCTCGGCCTCGGCTTCATAGGTAAGAAGAATCCTGTGCCTTAAAACGTCGTAAACCATCGCTTTTATATCGTCCGGAACAACGAAACTGCGGCCTTCAAGAAATGCCCTTCCTTTTGCCGCTTTGACAAGGTTAATTGACGCACGTGGTGATGCGCCGCATGCAATATACGGCGATTTTTCCCTTGTTTTGAAAATGATATCAAGAATATAGTTTTTAATATCATCATGGATAAAAACACTATCTATTGTCTTTCTCAGTTCAAAAACATTATCCCTCGACAGTAATTTGTTAATGCTAATATCATCAGGCTGCTCAGCCGAGAAGTTCTCCATAATTATTCTTTCTTCATCCCTGTCAGGATACTGAATTTTCAGTTTTAACATAAACCTGTCCTGCTGTGCTTCAGGAAGCGGATAAGTACCTTGCTGATCAAGGGGATTTTGCGTTGCAATAACGAAAAAAGGCTTGTCCAAAAAGTACGTTGTTTCACCTATCGTAACCTGCATTTCCTGCATTGCTTCCAAAAGGGCGGACTGCACTTTGGCCGGCGCACGGTTTATTTCATCTGCAAGTATTAAATTGCTGAAAATAGGACCTTTTTTTACAACAAACTCACCTGTTTTCTGGTGATAAATTTCCGTGCCTATAATATCCGCGGGCAGCAGATCGGGTGTAAACTGAATCCTTTTAAAATCAACGCCGACTACTTTCGCAACAGTGCTTGCAGTCAGTGATTTAGCCAAACCGGGAACACCCTCAACCAATATATGCCCTCCCGTTAATAGGCCGATTATAATTCTGTCAACCATATATTGCTGTCCAATGATTACTTTAGCTATTTCTTCCTTTATTGATTTAATAATGTGCTTATCGCCAAGCAAGTTAGTTCCTTCCATCTGATTAGTCCTCCCTGACGGCATTGTTTTTGCCTTTATATTAACTATATAAATTAATAACATATTAAAATGAAAGTTTTAAACGCATATGAATAATCTGTTAACTTTTAAAAGTTGTCAAGGGGACTTGTCAGGGGGACGGTTCTTTTGACAACGTTGTCAAAAGAACCGTCCCCCTGACATTATTAAACGCCCTTGTAAAAGCATCGGATGTGTAGTAGCCGTATTTGATCAGAAATAGAATAGCTTCACGCCGGCAGGTTCTGGATTAGTAATAGTGTACCAAACAATCAAAACTATCAACACTATAATCAGTATTGCGGCATCAGCACTAATTCCTGTTAGAGTAACCCAACCAATCGAACCGCTTCTTGATTTATCAAACCGGCACAGCACCGGATACATGCGAATCTTTATTGCTTTGCCCGCATTACCGGCAAAAGAAATCAAATATCTGCCTAATTTGGTTACTGCCCTGCAAATATTAGAAAACCCCAAGAATACAATCTTTGCTAATCCCTCAATTGTCAGCCATGCGGGGGGATGCCAATGGAATACCCCACTTCTAAGTCCGATCCAACATACAAAGATGCCAAGTATTAGTGTAATAAGCATACCTATGACATCACTAAGATTCCAAAACGACAGATTAACTATGCTGAAAGCGGCTTTTTCGATGCCTAATTCGCCAACCGCGGGTACTAATGCATTATTAACGAGGAACGCCGGCGCAAGCCCGATTCCCAACATAGCAACAGTTAGCATTCCTATTGCCAGGTGCGGCCTTACGGATTTACTCCCGGTGATTTTAATTTCGTCAGTTTTACGAAGAAACATAAGATAATAAAGCTTCGTAAATGACGCTGCTGTGCCAACACCCACGAACAAAAACAGGCGTTCCGCCCAGACAGCCCACAATTTTCCGGTTCCGGCAGCCTGGCTTACAGCATGGTGCAGCAATGTCTTACTGGCGTACCCATTCAACCCTGGCGCTCCGGTTATACCGAAAACAGCTAAAAGCATAAGTGCGGCAGTTACAGGCAAACGCCGCCAAAGCCCGCCAAGTTTATAAAGGTTCATTTCCTTTGTTTGAATATATACAGCACCAACACCCATGAATAAGACTGGTTTGAACAAGGCATGGTTGACAATATGATATACAGCGCCAAGAGTGCCTAAGCTTCCATCCGTCCCAAGATAAAGGCCAATACCAAGCCCAAGAATAATATAGCCCATCTGGCTGACGCTGTGGTACGCCAAAAGCCGTTTAGCATTACTTTGCAGCAATGCCGCCACAACACCTGTCAGCATCGTACAGGTTCCTATAACGGTAAGAACAGGCCCCAGCCAAAGGACCCCCATTCCTGTATTTTTACCCCATCCAACAAATTCGCCTACTCGTATCAGACCATATGCCCCAACCTTAATAAGCAACCCAGATAACAACGCGCTGCCCGGAGTCGGCGCTGCGGAATGAGCGTGGGGAAGCCACAGATGAAGAGGCACGATACCGGCTTTTATGCCAAAGCCTATAACGAAAATTATTATGCTTATCGCAAACATATTCGGGTTTAACACTGCTGCGGAGCCCGCGCCAATATAAGGCAGCTCACTTGCTGCCACACCCATCAGTACAATTCCTAACGCAATAAAAAGCCCTCCAACTATACTATAAAACAGATAAAAATACCCGGCTCTGATCGCTTCTTTATTCCATTTGTGAACAACCCAAAAATATGATGCAATAGTCATTATCTCAAAAAATAGCAACATGGTAAACAGATCCCCTGCCAGAAAAATGCCTAAAACCGCTGTTTGGGTTAATAATGTGCAAAGATCAAAGCCCCATGTTTTGCCTTCATGTTTCATATAAAAAGGTGTGTATACAGATACAGCCAGCCACAAAAGGGCAGT
>JAAYBO010000268.1 GCA_012730095.1 Clostridiaceae bacterium | reverse complement strand
TTCAACTCTTCAAGCTGAGGAGTGACCACTCCATATCCCCTCGTTTTAACTTCATGCAAAGCATATTCAATTTTTCTGTATTCGGTTTTTATTCCCGCGAGTTCCTTCAAAATGCTGAATAATTCATGCTCACCCTTAATGTCAAGGCCTGTTTCGGTGTTCAGTATATTATAGAATAGCCCATCGGCCATATTCAGCTCCATGTTTATTCTGCCCTGCCCAAGCTTCATTTCTGAGATCCGACCGTTTTTTATAAAATCGTAATTGTCAAATTTACACGCGTTATCACTAATTTGTCTTATCGTTGCTTTTTCTTCAAATACTTCATTAATTGCCTTTATGATATCATTCTTAAGCCAATGCTGATTATCAAGCCGTGTAACCCAGCGCGGAATATCAATCGATACCTCTCGTACAGGGAATTCATATAGAATTGTCTTCATTGCATGGTGAATATCCCTTATTGTCATGTTCAGACAATCCATTGGTATTACCGGTTTTCTATATTTTTCACTTAGTCGCTCGGCCATTTGCCTTGTATCAGGATTATCAGGGAAAGCTGAGTTTAAAATAATAATATACGGTTTATTGTTAGCCTCCAGCTCTGCAATTACCTTTTCCTCGGCTTCCTCATATTCTTCTCTTGGTACATTCGTAAAAGAGCCGTCGGTTGTCATTACAATTCCTATAGTTGAATGCTCTCGTATGACTTTCCTTGTTCCCATTTCTGCTGCTTCTTCAAATGGTATCGCGTGTTCAAGCCATGGTGTGTGAACCATTCTTGGCAATTCATCCTCCAAATACCCCAAAGCGCTTTTAACAAGATATCCTACACAGTCAACAAGCCTTACGTTCATCGTTGAGTTCTCATCCATGGTAATTGTAACCGCCTCATTGGGCACAAATTTCGGCTCTGTGGTCATTATCGTTCGCCCCGAACCGCTTTGCGGCGTTTCGTCTATCGCTCTTTCTCTATCGTATTGATTAGGAATATTCGGAATTACCAAACCATCCATAAACCTTTTAATGAATGTTGACTTTCCTGTCCTGACAGGACCGACAACACCGATGTAAATATCTCCGTTTGTTCTTTCGGCTATATCTTCATATATCCTGTAATCTCTTTCCACAGCTTTTCCCCCTCTGTTTCAATTTCATTAAAACAAGTCATCCGCATTCTTGTTATGAAAAAACATAAATCGGGTCACTTAATCCAATATAATATATTGAACAAGTCCATTAATTATGCCAAAAAAATAAAGCCCTAAAGGCTATTTTTATAAATTTAACTTTATTGGAAGGACAGATAACAGTGAATTTAGCATTTACCGCATTTGGAGCAAATTCCGTAAAATTTTACTCTGTGATCTTTTATAGTAAATCCATAATTGTCATAGATTTTTTTTTCGATTTCATCAAGAAGATCGTCCTTTACTTCGGTAATTTCGCCGCAGCATTCACAGATAAGATGGTGGTGCCGGTGCTGTTGGCCTTCGCGTTGCAATTCGTACCTCGCGCAGCCATCTCCGAGGTCGACTGTATAGACATAACCAAGCTCTTCAAGTACGGGAAGCGTCCTGTAAACAGTTGCAACACCAACATCGGGATACTTCTTTTTTACAAGTTCATATATTTCCTGGCTGCTCAAATGCTCCCCATCATGTTCCATGACTATTTCAAGAACCGCTTTTCGCTGTTCGGTTATTTTATAACCTTTTTCCCGCAGTAATTGCGACAGATCATCCTTACTGTTTGATAGCAAAAACAAAATCCTCCTTGCGGCATTTATTAAATAAATTATAGCACAGGATGCATATTCCATTCAAATAATACCGGCATTTTATTCCATTAGTTCCGGTTTGTCCGCATTATCACCGCTTTCATTATCTTCTGTTGTTTCAGGTGTTACAGCGTTATTGTCCATTTCTTCTTCCCCTGTACCTTCGGCTGTATGTTCTCTGTTCCTTCCAAAGTACAGAATTAGAACATACAGTAAAAAAATAGTAACACTCTCGGTCACATACACATGAATAAAAAGTATGTTTGTTATAATAAGCAATAGAAATATAAGTGCTATCCAGGCTAAAACTCTTTTTAACATAGTCCCTCCTGTTTCTTATCCGCCGGTTTTTTTGTTTCTGCGTTTTTTAAGCCAGTCATACACTTTTGCTTCATATCCGTTTTGGGTAGGTTGATAATATAATGTCCCTCTTATCTCGTCCGGAAGATAGTCCTGGTCAACAATGTTACCCGGGAAATCATGCGCGTATAAATAGCCTTTGCCATAACCAAGATCCGACATTCCTTTAACCGGCGCATTCCTTAAATGCATCGGGACCTCGCCTGTGTTTTTCGTTTTAAGGTCCGACAAAACTGCATCTATTCCCTTATAGCAGGAATTTGATTTCGGACTTGCGGCGACCATAACGGCGGCATGTGCAAGCAGTATTCTGGCTTCCGGCATCCCTATTCGTTCAATTGCCTGCGCCGCGGCAACCGCAACGGTAAGTGCGTTCGGGTTAGCCATTCCCACATCTTCTGAAGCGCAGATTATTATTCTTCGGATTAAAAACTCCGGCGTTTCACCGGCATACAGGGCCCTGCCAAGATAGAACAAGGTCGCATCCGGATCACTGCCTCGCATTGATTTTATAAAAGCGCTTATATTGTCATAATGGGCCTCGTAGGATTTATCAAAACGAACGGCTCTTTTTTGGATGCATTCCTCTACAGTAGTTACTGATATTTTATACCTCCCGTCTTTGTCTGTTTCGGATGTTAAAACAGCAAGTTCGAGGGCATTTAACGCAATTCTTGCGTCACCACCGGCTAAATCAGCCAATAGATTGAGCGCATCCCTGTCAATATCTATGTTAAGGTTTCCAAGGCCGCGTTCTTTATCATTGAGGGTTTCTAAAATAATGTCAATTATATTTTCATTTGTTAAAGGGTTCAGCATAAAAACCGTGGAACGTGAAATCAATGCTTTGTTTACTTCAAAAAAAGGATTCTCCGTTGTCGCGCCAATAAGGACAACCATTCCGTTCTCTACATACGGAAGCAGGGCATCCTGTTGAGCTTTGTTAAAACGGTGTATTTCATCTATGAACAATACACAGCGGCCAGACTGGTTAAGAAATGTATTTGAAGTTTCTTCAACAATCCGCTTTATATCCTTAACTCCGGCAGTAACAGCGTTTAGCTGGTGGAAAACCGATTTTGTCGTATTTGCGATTATACGGGCAAGCGACGTTTTCCCGGTCCCTGGAGGGCCGTAAAGTATAATTGACGATACCCTGTCGGCGCGGATCATTCGTTCAAGCAGTTTTCCTTTTCCGACAATATGTTCCTGGCCGACGAAATCCTCAAGCGTCCTAGGCATCATACGATATGCCAAAGGCTCTTTTTTTATATTATTTCCCAATAAAATCACCTTTTCATAATATACAGAGGAATCGGTAACCTCAATCGGTAGAGAGTGTGTTTATTTTTATCCCGTTACAAAAACATCAATCACCAGTTTTTTTGTTGTTTATATATTTTAAATATAAATCCGGCCTCTTTTTTTTCGTGTTTTCAACCATTTTATCAAAGCGCCATTTTTCTATGTTGGCATGATGTCCAGACAATAAGATGTCAGGCACTTTCTTGTTTAAGAATTCGTACGGCCGCGTGTACTGCGGATGTTCAAGAAGTCCGTTGAAATGCGATTCACAGCTAT
>JAAYBO010000267.1 GCA_012730095.1 Clostridiaceae bacterium | reverse complement strand
GCCTAGCTCAAATTCAACCGGCATTCCACTGCCGGCGTTTTCTTCCTCACCTGCAAGAAAAATTAGGCAGGATTCAACAATCTCCCTTTTTTCGATATCGAATACTAACTCGTTTGGAGGCGGGATCTTTTCTTTAAATTCGTTTATCACCGATTCGGCAATTTTTAGAATAAGCTCATTATGCCTTTCCCTGACCGGCTTTTCATTCTTTTGTGATATGGCTTTATAAAACCGCTCAAAAATAGTATGGTATAACGTTCCTTTTTCCAACGGATCAAGCCATATTTCGGGATCGTAAATAATCTCATCGGGGGGAGATATTTTAAGGATATAGCGCAGGTAATACTGGTAAGAGCACTTTGCCAGAAGCTCCAGTTTGCTTGCCGAGAACACTTCCCCATCGGTTTCTATTCCAATTTTTCCGATATATCCGTCGTAAGGGGTAAACCTTTCGCTGCCGTGGGATTCCCACGCTTCTTTTCCCTGCTTAACGTGAGGATAACATTCAAAAGCCGAGCCTGTTATGTTTATTGCTTCTTCTGTATTAAAATACTTATAAAGCCAGAAACCACTGTCGTCAATAGCGTTCTGTGTTATATAACCTTCGGTCTTCTTAAAATAGTTCTTCAGGTCGGTATATCCGGCCGATAAGTTTTTATTTATCATCCTGTAAACCTGCAGGACAAAAGAAGACGGTGTTTTGTTTCTGTTTTCGGCAGTATCAAACAACGAATAAATCAGTGTTATATATCCTTTCAGACCCGACATTAACTCAACCAGTCTGTATATGTTCTCATTTGGCTTTTCCTTATTTTGTATTATATTCTCCGACAACTTCTTTTTTTCAATATCAAGCAGGATGGCGTCCTCCGCCGCGCTTCCCGGGAACCTGTCAGCATCAAGTCCTATAAAATAATGGTGAATCCTGTTTATATAATAGCCATTATCGAAACTGCAAAGATGTAAATGCCCATTTTTCGGACCGGATATGCCTATTCGGATGTGTTCGATATTACTTTTCAAAATACGCAGTGCTTCGTCAAAATCGATGAAAAGCTCAGCTCCGGAGGCTATTTGATTCAGGCTTTCGGTGACTGCCGCCTTTGCCTCGGCGTCAAGTTCGCTTTTTACCTTAACAAACATGCCTAAAAAACCGGATATCCCTTTTGCAAGTTCATTTAAAGAAATATTTCCGTCAGACGTTTCGGGAATCATATCAAACAGGTTTTCAATAAACTGTTTTAAATATGTCATTGTTTTAAATTTCTTTATTCTATATTCGTTATCTTTACAGCTTTCGGTTTCAACGGAAGATAATTCAGTAAGAACAGAAAGGTAGCGGGCTCTCCCCCAGCCAATGCCGGATGCCCTTAGAATGTTTGCCGCCTGGTACGGATTTATCATTTCTCCGTTTTCTCCGGAGATTTGTATAAGCTGTTGATACAGCATATTTATAAGCTCCGTTACCTGGTAGTTTGAAGCTATCCACCTGATAACGGCATTAAAAGCCTTTCCCGGCCTTGAGTTTCGAACACTTATACCATACCCGAACGTAACAGAAATCCCAAGCTGCCCGGCTTTTTGATACAGTAACTGGGCATAGGGTTCATTCGAAGAAGCATATATGCATGCATTATCAAAAGATATCCTT
>JAAYBO010000266.1 GCA_012730095.1 Clostridiaceae bacterium | reverse complement strand
CTTGTGTTTTCCGCGTTATTTCCGGGGTTTGCAGGATTTACACCCGAACCATGCGTATTGTCTATAATATCACTATTTCCTGTTTTATCGCAGGATGAAAACAATATCAGCAGTATAAGCACAAGACCGGTAATTTTTTTCATATTCAAACCCCCGTAAGAAACGCTTAATTTTCTTTCAATTGTTCAGATCCCCTTGCGTCTTCCCTGATATATTTCGATGAAACCAGGAAAAATACGAGGAATACACCGCATATCAAAGAGATAAATCCGTAACCGCCAAAAATATCATATCCTGAAGAGAAATAGCCAAAGCCCGCTCTAAGGCTTAACAGGGTGGTCTCGCATATACGATGAAATTTATCTCCTTTGCATCTGTTCTGATAATCTAATTCTAACATATTCAGTTATCTGTTCCAATCAATAAAGCAATTTATTCTATAACCAAAAAATTTGCTGCTTCAAATTTACCATGCTCCCCACTTTTTACCTGTTTCGGAAATCACGTTATAACAAATAAGCCCAACGACTTCATAACTTCCTCGCTCTATAGTTAACCGCGCGGATAAACTCGCTTTTTGCCCGGGTATATTCGTCCCTGTCATGCTCGTATTCTTTGTGCAGCCTGGTTTTCAGAGCGGCATACTCTGCGGCCGTTTCGGGATGCGCTATAAGGTAATCGCGGAAGTAAGGTTCATCCCAGTCGCCGGGATAGCGTACATGGATATGATAAACCCTTTCGGCAAAGCCGTCAGGCAGATAGCCTTTCAAAAACATCACGTACGGCGGCGGAGTCGGCATTGTCAGAGCCGCATCTTTGAGGCAGATATACTCCGGCTGCGGCAGAGCGGCAATCAGCCTGTTAATGTCCGTATCCTCATTTATTTCAAGCAGAATATCCACAGTTGGCTTTGCTATAAGCCCGGGAACCGACGTGCTGCCGATATGACTGATTCGTGCAATATCTTTCGCACCGATTAGCCGTTCCAGGTTCGCTTTTTCCTCCGCGTACCATTTCGGCCATTCCGGATTGTATTCGCTTAAAATAACGGGGTAAATTCTCGCGCGCCGTTCTTCTGCGCTTTCCTTATACATTCAATTTCGCCGTCCTTCCCCATCATATAAAGAAATATTAATTTGATTTTACCATCCTTAAATATTCTCTCATTCCGTCTTCTTCCTCCTGCCGGTAAGTAAATCCGAAATGCGCCGCTACCATTACCGCCAGCGTATGGAATAAATCGCACATCGCGTCAATTGATGCCCAAATGTCGACGTAGTCGCTGCCGGAATAGGTGGCGCAATACTGCGCGTACAGTTCCGCGGGCAGATATTTCTTGAAATATTTGCCGCCTTTGCCTGTGCTAATGTTAAACCCATGCTGCGTTCCTATATAATAATCAATCATGTCGTGTAATTCACTCCGAACCTCATCATTCAGCATTTGTATGACATAGGGCAGTTCATCGCGCGCAATGCCTTTGGCAACGTTATTAAGGCACCACCAAAAGTTATTACAGCAGGAGTAAAAAAAGAGCGGTGAGGGCGGCTTGATATGCCAATGCTTGTCACTCGGAGCGGGCAGAGCCGGCAAAAATCCGTTCCCGTTATCCTTATCAAGCAGGACAACCGCAGGCTCCCCGTTATCTATGTACCTTTCGAATTGAAAGCTCAAGTCGATGCGGACTCCGTCGGGAAAGATAATCAGGTAATTGAAACTGCCGTCCCCGACCGGATAGCGCATGGTTTCGGGCATCTGCATAATCAAAGGCTTACCGAAGCATTCTTCAACCCATGCGGGATTATTATAAAACGGAGTGATATCCTCAACAAAATAGGTGATGTCATAATCCTGGTAGATGTCTTTCGGTATGGCCGGGTTAGCGCGCGAACCGGAAAGCAGCACTGCCCGGATACGCTCGTCTGCTTTCGCAACACCTAAAATCAAGTCGAATATTTCCTGTTCAGTCCGCAATATTCAATCACCCTTCTATTTATTCATACGATTCGGAATAATCTCTTTGTGAAAAATAATCATTTTTATATTACTAAACTTTTCTAATATCAATAATACCATAATTTTTACATTATTACTCACGCCGTAATAAAACACCATCCAAACATTTTTTATGCCTGAATGGTGTTTCATTGTTAATCTATACTCCACCACAGGCACAAACGCATACAGCGCCTGCACCTATGGTTTGCCTCATAGCTGCAAGCGCTGCCCGTGATGGTGATGAAGCTGTGCGCTAATTGCAAGCTAATCGATACATCCGTACCTTGAACAGGAATCTTTCAAATAAAGTAATTTAAACGGGATAGTAACCCATCTTCGGGAATAACATTTGTCAGAGAATAGAGAGGTATCGGAAAATATGGAAACCCTGCCGCGTATGGAGAAAGTTCATAAAGCTGAAAATATATAACAAGAGCCTTGTCGGAAACATAATAATCCTGATCAGGGGCAATGCCTTTGAATTCATCAAGCAAAGGGATATCCCTGACTTTTATCTGCCTTTCAATCTCCGCATTGATAATGTCCATATAAGCGCTTCCCGGAACGAATAACTGATGCAGTTGATAATTCTCCCCCGTTGCCGTATCCATTGTCAAAGAATAAACCATTGTCATTGGATGGGCTCCTCCGAATTCTGCCAGACCGACAAGTGATACGCTGAATATTCCCCGCTGATTGTTTTTGATTTCATATGAGCCGTCTATGATTGTTTTTAAATCGGGCTGCTTTAAATCCCGAACCAGATCAATCATTCTTTCCTGAATATTCTTATTCATTCGTATGCTGGCATATATACTTTGATGCCCTACTACCTGAGGATAAAGCATTGTTACATTTGGTGCCCGATACACGCGGTTTACCGTGGCTACAGGCCTCTTAATCAGAAGCATCGCAATTCCACCTTCATACATTTTCACTATATTGTATGAGGTATACCGTTGTTCCGGCACAAAGGGTTTTCACTTTTCAAGTTACTGCTGGTATTATTTTCAGTCTCAATCATTCACCCGGTAATACCAGGAAGTTCTCATCTTGATTTTATCTTCCTCCGCGTCATAGCCTTCAATGAAATCAAACTCGAGCCGGTCGCCCATATGCCTGTTTTCGTACTGCAGCATCAAAGGCTTTCCCTCGTATAAGGTTTCATATCTATCGTAATAGACGATGACATTTCCGATAACTTTGTATTTGCCTTTTTCAAAATACATTTTATCCTTAAACAACCCGCCGGAACTGGCTATAAAAAGGCTGTACGACCCGTCTTCGTTCAGTGCGATAAACCAGTAAAACGACGGCATGCTTTCCACTCCCGATACTATGTCCTTATAGCGGCTAAACAGATTGACATGCGAACTGCTCCAGGAGCCTGTAAGAATATCCCGCGGGAAGTCTTCTTCAGTTTGGAAGCACAACCTGCCGAGGAACATTTGCGACTTCATTTCGAATAATTGAATAAACAGGTTAACGGGAATATATGTTTCTTCTTCCTTCACAAAAGGTTCTGCCTTGATGTCCACCTGAACTCCATTTACATAAGCTGTCGTACTGCCGACCTGCATTATGACTTGTCTAAACGTTTCTCCCTCCTTGTTTTTCCATTCAAAGGTAATAACACCGTCCTTTACCTGCCCTTCCGGATAGGTGTTAAGCCAGACGTAAGGCATTCTGAAAACATACCGAAAACTATCATACGGCAGGTAAATAAAACTTGCACCGTCAACTTCCCTGATAATATACTGTTCCGGAGTAAAGTCCTCGTCAAATATGATGATGTCGCCGTTCCAGTCCTCTTCATCTGCAGCCGTATCATCCCGGGCGCCATCTCCCTGAGTTCCGCTGCTGCTGCCGCCTTCCTGTTTATTTGCTTCGTTAATAAAATATTCATATGCCCTCGTAACGACAATCACCGCAACCTCACGGGAACTGTTGCCATCGGGATCAAAACGGAAGGTTCCGTCATTATTCTGAATTCCTTTGATAATTCCGGATTTGGCACAATAATATACCCCTTCCCGGGCCCAGTCTTCAATCAGATTGTCATCGGTAAATTTCGCTGATCCGGCGCTTGAGTAATCCGCATCCGGCCGAACCACTTTTAATGCCCTTACTAGCATAGTGGCAATCTGTTCACGCGTCACAAGCTGATTCGGACCGAATTTACCGTCGCCGATGCCTGAAGTAAGGCCCAGATTCGCCGCTTTTAATATTTCAGGGTTGGACGTGTCGGAAAACTTCGCGTTTCCAGGTTCAGCTCTCTTGCCGGTATAAACCTCATAAAACCGGACCGCGATTTCGGCGAACTCCTCCCGCGTTATATTTGTGGATATGTTATCTTTGATCCTTTCGGTAATAAGGCCATACCCCGACGCCTTGTCGAGCTCGGGTACTGCCCATGAAGATGCTCCCTTGTAGGCCGAACCGCTTTCTGCGGCATTCGCTCCGCTTATAACAAGAGAAAGTATAATGGTGAAACAAAGAAACATCATTAACATTCTTTTTTTCATTTGAATCCCTCCCCTTCCCGTACTGTAGTGTCAAAAATTCTGATTAGAATTTTGACCTAAACCATTTATTTCACTGGCTTACACCAGTTACTTTCGTATCCCCCCTGAAAAATGGAAAATT
>JAAYBO010000265.1 GCA_012730095.1 Clostridiaceae bacterium | reverse complement strand
GGAGCGTATTTAGGAAGCAGATCATTAAGTGTCATAAATGCTCCTTTTTGTGCATTAGGCCACATATCAAGCCAGTCGGATGCCGTGTTTATCATGTCAAGGCCTTCGCCTGTGGCAAGCAGGAGGTATAATATCTTTTATCTATTTTGTCAAGTATTAAATTATAAAAATAATTTTTTTGTGCATATTGACGATGGTTTTACTTTATAAAAGCCTCTCCACCGGGTTTTGCAATGGGTGCCCGATTCGGTATAAACGGGAAATACGGATTTCGGGAAATCGTTGATTATATGTACGGATTTTACAGCCTTTTACATGATTGTCTTTCAACAATGCTCATTCTCAAACTGATATTCTTGTCTTTTCCGATTGGCTTTTCGTTGATCATGTCATTAATAAAGCTTACCGCTATCGAACCAAGTTTTTTATAAGGATGTGACAACGTGGTTATCGAAGGAAGTGTTGTAGCTGCTATAAAGCTATCATCAAAACCAAGAACGGAAAAATCATCCGGAACACGGTACCCTTTACTTATGCAGGTGTTTATTATTCCGGCCGCTGCCTCATCGTTAATAGCGATAATTGCGGTAGGTTTGTCCTTTTCGGCCAAAAGCTTATTCATAGCGCTCACTCCGCCTTGATATGTATAATCGCTCAGCTTTATCCATTCTTTTTTAATTACAAAATTATATGATTTTGCCGCAGCTTTAAGTGCGGCGAGCTTTATGTCAGTTGACATAATGCCTTTCTTGCCGCCTAAAAAGGCAATATTTCTATGCCCGAGGCCTGTAAGGTATTGTACGGCTTGATACATTGCCTCATATTCGTCGGAACTTACCGTTGCACAGTTTTCGGAATAATTATCAAGCTTTCCGTTTATTATGACAACAGGGGTCGGAAATACTTCTCTTTTAAGAAGGTTTACATACTGTATATTCGTTTTTGTCTGGTTTACACGCCCGCCCAGAAGAAGCAGACCGTCCACCTGCTTTTCGGTAAGCCTTTCGGTATAAAAATCTTCAAGTTTATAGTCACTAAGCGTATTGCATAAAAAAACTGTCTGGCCGTATTCAAGGGCGGCCCTTTCTATTTCAAGAAAAACCTTTGCAAAAAAGTGGTTAGTTATCTCGGGAAGTATAACACCTATTGATTTTGTCCGCTGTGTATAAAGACCACGCGCAAGTTCATTCGGTTTATAATTGTATTTATCAATAACCTTTTGAACACGCAGGCGCGTTTGTTCCTTTACCGCGCTGCTATTGTTAAGAACTCTTGAAACAGTTGCTACCGAGACATTACATTCCTTTGCAATATCTCGGATTGAGATCTTGTTTTTTCTAATAACATCCACCAGCTTTCATTCTAATTATAATCAAAAAAGGTGTAACCGGATACAAAACTCTTGTACTATCTTAATTCTTTTTTTTAAGCATGTCAATGAATGAAACAATCGTTCCGTTACTGTTAAGACGCAAATTTAATTCCAAAAACACAGCGGGTGATTAATTGGTCAACGCGCTGCTGTCCCGTTCCTTAATTTGCACAGCCGCTTTCGGTTGCGCCGAGCGATATGCTGCAACACCATACTGCTAAAATGAAACTTAGGAGTGGGTTAATGAGCGGAAATTACTGTTCGGTTTTGATTTTACTAAATTATTGTTGTATAATTGTGTAACAAAATCCATTTACCGCTTTTTTGATTTAACCGACACAGCGGTTTGGCTCTTTAGTTTTTAAGTACATATCAATAATTTTTCGAGGTGATACCAATGCATG
>JAAYBO010000031.1 GCA_012730095.1 Clostridiaceae bacterium | reverse complement strand
ACGCCGCGGCAGTTAGCAGTACAGCCGCCGCAATTAAAAATATATCGTTCTTTTTCATAAGCACCTTTTTAAGACCCGTTTGTCGGGTAAAAAACACTTAAGGCATCAATTCATAGTACTAATTCTATCAATTAACAATACATTGTTCAAATATATAATGCTTAAACTCATATTAATATGTTAAAATAACGGGAGATACTGCTTAGTATTTTAAATAACCACATAATGCGCGGGAGTTTACGTATGAAAAAAACTTATCTGTTTTTTCTATTAATATTATTAATACTATTTCAAACCTCCTGTAAAAGTTTGATATACGGGAATAATCCGGTGAAAGAATCACGTTTTATGCTCAATACGATTGTAGAGATTACACTGTATGAGAAAGAAAAGTACAGCCGTGTGATATTCGACGACTTATTCGGCGAAATACAAAAATATGAGAATAAATACAGCCGGCATGTTTCTGAAAGTGAAATAACGGCAGTCAATAACAACGTAGGGAGACCCGTAAAGGTTTCCGATGAAACAATTGAAATTGTCCGTTCGTCTTTTTCGTTCAGTGATATGTCTGAAGGCCTTTTCGACATAAGTATCGGGCCGCTGGTTGATCTGTGGGATATAAAAGCCAGTAATCCGCATCTGCCCTCTGAGAAAGAAATTGAACACGCGCTTGAAAAGGTTGATTACAATAAAGTAATTATCGATTCCGATAACAATACGCTTTTTTTGTCCGAACAGGGAATGTCCATTGATTTGGGAGCTATCGCAAAGGGTTTTATTACAGACAAGCTTGTTGAATATCTATCTAAGACAAAAATCCGCAGCGCGATGCTTAACCTTGGAGGAAACCTGCATCTTTATGGAAGCAAGCCGGACGGCTCGTTGTGGCAAATCGGGATTCGCAATCCATACGGTTCACAGGGAGACTACATTGGAATAATCCAGGTAAAAAATACATCAGTCGTAACATCGGGGATATATGAAAGGTATTTTGAAATAGAAAATAAACGGTACCATCACATTCTAAACCCTAAAACCGGGTATCCGGAAGCTAACAATATAGCATCGGTATCCGTTATCTGCCCGTCATCAACAATGGCCGACGGATTATCCACAACAGTTTTCCTTTTAGGTGTCGACAAAGGCATGAAATTAATTGAAAGCCTTGAAAAAACCGAAGCAATCATTATAACAAAAGATAAAAAAGTATTTTTATCTTCCGGAATAAAAAACGGAAATATATCTTTCAAACTAACAGACAAAACCTTTGAAATTGAATAAATGTTTATTGTCAGTACAGGTGTTCTATCAGTATTTTTATTCCGATCCCTATCAGGATAACAGCCCCCAGTCTGTCAAGATATTTTCTGTAGCGGGCATATTGAGCCATCCTGCAGCCAAGAAGCACACCTAATAAAGACAGAACAAATGTTATTGCTCCAACATATACGGACGGTATCAGTATATGATACCCAAGAGCCGAAATTCCGATACCCGCGGCAAAGGCATCGATGCTTGTCGCAAGCGCCAGCACAAGCATCAATTTTAGACTTGTTAAATCCATTGGGGTACTGTTCTCATCCATTGACTCCTTCCACATCTTGCCTCCGATTAACGTTAGCAGGATGAATGCTATCCAATGATCCACAGGTTCAATATACGACCTGAAAGCAAACCCTGCCAGCCAGCCCAGAGACAGCATGCCCCATTGAAAAAAGCCAAACATAAACGCTGCCTTAAGAGCTATCATATAACGTTTGTAAAAAGTGCACAAACCGCAAGAAACAGAAACGGCAAAAGCGTCCATAGCCAAGCCAATTGCAATAAGCACAATAGAAATTAAATCCATTAAGTTTCACCAAGTATCTTTAAAATTAGTTTTCCCACATTTTGTTCACTCTAATATTCAGGTTCTGAAAATACATATGATACCCAAGTGTACAACTTGCATATTATTTTTCCAAAACCTATTTAGTTATTCGGAAGCGGAAAAAATGAAAAGAACATAAATTACGATATTCTGTGTTTGCGCTTAAAACTCTTGATAATCCCCACATACCTTTCATACACTTCATCAACAATGCTTTCCCAGCTCCGGTAAATAGTTGCCTGTGCCTTTTTACCGATATTTTCCAATTCATCCCTTTTATTAATGATTTCAACAATTCTCTTTGAGTATGAAATGGAATCATTGTCAGATAAAAATCCATTTACATTGTCAACAATTCCTTCAGCCGCATTGCTTTTTGCAATAACAAGCGAAGGCGTTCCGACAGCGGCAGCTTCCCGAACAACAATCGGAGCATTGTCATAGACAGACGGGAAAAGGAATAAATCCGCCCTGGCAAATAATGAACGCAGATAATCCCTGTCCAGGATCTTGCCTAAAAAATACACCCTGTCATTAAGCCCCAACTTTTGCACATATGTTTCAAGCTCTTCCTTCGCATATCCATCGCCGACGAAAAACATTTTGTATGGAATTTGTTTCTTAATATAACTGAGCGAATCAACGAGAAGCTTTATATTTTTCTGCCAGATATGCTGCCCTACAAACAGAAGCACAAGATCGGAACTGTTTATTCCAAGTTTTTTCTCCGTTTTTTGAACCAGGCTTTCCATGTTTTCAGGAATATCAAAATCGGTTCCGTTTGGTACCACTTCAATATGCCCTTTGTATCCGTATTCACGGAGTGTATCCGCAGCGCCCTTGCTAACCGTCCATACCTGATCCATACGGTTAAAGAAATCTATGACAATTCTGGTACAAAGCTTTGCAAACGCATCAATTTTAAGTACTTGCTTAAAATCATCATAAAATTTCGAATGAAACGTCGCAACAATCGGTATATTCTTTTTTCTTGCTATTTGCTGGGCAATAGCGCCCGATGTAAACGGACAGTGTGCATGAACAATATCAAAAGAGATATTCTTTATAGTTGTCCTGAAATTAATATCTAAAAGTTCAAGCCCGATTCTATACGGTTCCCTCTTCTTTAGCGGTATCGAATAATAACGGAGCACAGGGAATTCCTCCCTGTCGATATACCCAGGGTATGCGGGTGTAGCGACATAGCTTTCACCGTATTTTTTATCGAGCCAGTATGCGTAATTTTTTACGACATTTGTTACGCCGTCCATAACAGGAGTAAACGAATCGTTAAACTGTCCTGTTATCAAGTTCTTTTCCATTTTATCACTCCGATTAAAGGTATGTTTCGTTTATGAGAACACCAGTAATATCAGGGAACAGCAAGACCGCCGAACTATGCAACACAGCGTAATAACGCTGCAGTAACCATATTGTAGCATATTTCTTTTAAACATTCAAACAACTTCCATTTACCTTCAGGTTATTGTTCAGTCATTATATTTATCCCGAAGAACCATTGTATAATATAAGGAAACTAACTATATAACTCTTGCAAACGGGGCTCTTGTTTCCGTTATTGTACAATGGTTCAATAGTAACATCCAATAAAGTAACTACAGCTCTTCTATAATTGCATTCAGCAGTGCTTCCCCGTTATTCTCGACCTTAACAGCCCTGATGTTTAATAAGCCGCTCAAATCATCAAGTGTCATATCATCAAGAAAAATACATGTGCCTGCTTTAAACATTGTGGAACAAAGCAGCAGTCTATTTCCCAACGGTTTTCTTTTAAGCTGCTTGTATATATCTTTACCGGTTAATAATCCTGTTACAGTAACAGTATTGCCAAAAAAGTCATTGATAATAGGATATACATATACTTTTACGCCTGGATAAAAATTTTCGGCCTGTTTTGCGAGCATTGATATTATCCTGAACGAACTTTGTCCCGTTGCAATACTTACGGCGCCTTCCATATATGGTTTTTTCCCGCTAAGCAGCGCATCACTGAATTCCCGGATAAGCAGCGGCACCATCCCAACCCCGTTTTCTAACTGCGGGAAATCCTCATAATGTTCATATTCCGGAAGCTTACTTTCAGTCATCAGATACCATTCGTCCGATAAAAACACAATACGGCTGCCGGTTCTTTTTCTAAATACCTGCTGCCATTTTTCCACCTGACTGATTACAGAAAGAGCCGATTTCTTATCATACGGCTGTATTCGTGTGAGATTATCCCTGAAACGTGTCAATCCGACAGGAACTACCGATATGCTGTTAAGGCTTGGTATTAAATCCGATAAATCATCAAGTGTTTTGTCAAGTTCAATTCCGTCGTTTATTCCTCTGCAAAGCACAATTTGCGTATTCAGAACAATTCCGCCTTCAGCAAGAAGCTTCAGCTTTAAAAGCACATCGCCGGCGGATTTGTTTCCCATCATAAAAACTCTCAGTTCAGGGTTAGTAGTATGAACCGAAACATTAACAGGTGACATCCTGTGCCGGATGATGCGATTTAGTTCATCATTGTCCATATTTGTCATTGTTATATAATTCCCGAAAAGAAATGACAGCCTTGCGTCGTCATCCTTATAGTACAAGGATTTACGCATGCCTTCGGGGAGTTGATCAATAAAACAGAAGATACATTTGTTTCTGCAGTTTCTTTCATTGTCCATTAAAGGGTTTTCAAACAGCAAACCTATATCTTCATTTTCATCCTTTTCTATATCTGTTTTTAAGATACTCCCGTCATTCTTCTCTATTTCGACAAGTACTTTTTCACAGGCTAAAAAAATCCGGTAGTCAAATATATCCTTAACAGCCTTCCCGTTTACTGACAGCAATATATCCCCCGGTTCAATGCCTGCTTCATCAGCTATGCTTCCATCTATAACTTCAGATATTATAAAGCGGTTCATATAAATTCATGCTCCAATAAATAATAGCAGCTTCCGCTGCTATTATTTAAAAATTGTTGTTTTCTTACGCATCAACTTTCACAACTTCTTTTCCTTTATAATAGCCGCATTCTTTGCACACCCTGTGCGGCATTTTCAAAGAATGGCAATGGGTACACACAACTAACCCAGGAGCGGTCAGCTTATAATGTGTTCTTCTTTTATCTCTTCTTTGCTTCGAAACTTTTCTTTTTGGTACTGCCATTTATTACACCTCCGTTCCGGACTAATTTTCCGTATCGTCATTAATTAATTTCTTTAAAACAGCCAGTCTTGGATCTATCGGCTGCTCGTCTTTACAGCCGCATCTTGTACCGGTAACAGGTTTACCGCATCCGGAACAAATAATGCCACATTTATCACTGCACCGATGACTCATTGGTAAATTCAGCACTATGATATCCGACAGGATTTTATCCAGCACAAGATAGTTATCTTTGTATACAAACTGATCATCATTAATATTCTCTGTCTGTTCTTTAATCAAATCCTCATCGATATCTGTCTGCAATTTACTTGTTATTTTTTCCCCACAAATATCACATTGTGTTTCATAGGTGCATAAGGCTTTACCGTTAAGACTTAGTATCCCGTTAATGTTTATAAGCGAACCTTTAAAAACAACCGGACCTGTAACCGATATTAATCCGTAAATATCGTTTATGTCTTCTATTGTACCGGTTTCATCTATTGCAATTTTTGCACCCGGAGTTTTAATTATCTCGGAAATATCTATTCGCATAATGATCCTCCGGCTCAGCCCTGATCAACTCCAAAAAACCAACAAACTACATTATAACCACTGCCCCTGTTTTTGTCAACGACTGCAATACAAGTCGAAACTAAAAGCGGCCCACAGTGTTCAGCGTCTTTTGAGATACATTGAAAAAAGGAAAATCAGCGGAATGCAGCTTTGAGACATATGGCCGGGATATCAATTTTATTGGTACAGCGGAAAGCGTTCCGTCAGTTGTTTAACGGATTTAATCACATAATTTTTGTTTGTTGTGAAATCATCAATCGCCATTGCAATAAGCTTCGCAATTTCCCGCATTTCATCCTCTTTCATTCCCCTTGTCGTGACCGCAGGTGTTCCAATTCTTATTCCGCTTGTAACAAACGGACTTTTTGTATCAAAAGGAATACCGTTTTTGTTTACGGTTATAAGCACTTCATCCAGAAGATGCTGAGCATCCTTTCCGGTTATATTTTTGTTTGTAAGATCAACGAGCATCATATGGTTATCGGTTCCACCCGACACAATAGTAAAACCGTGTTCCTTAAGGCTGTCTGCAAGGGCTTTTGCGTTGGCAATAATCTGTCTCTGGTATTTATTGAATTCATCGGATAATGCCTCCTGGAAAGCAACAGCCTTTGCCGCAATCACATGCATAAGCGGACCTCCCTGAATACCCGGGAAGACGGCTTTATCTATATCCTTTACATATTTTTCTTTGCACAGAATCATTCCACCCCTTGGACCGCGAAGCGTTTTATGCGTCGTAGTCGTAACAAAATCCGCATATGGTACGGGGTTCATATGCAGCCCGGCAGCAACAAGGCCGGCTATGTGGGCCATATCGACCATCAAATATGCGCCTGTTTCGTCGCAGATCTCTCTAAAAAGCCTGAAATCTATTTCCCTCGAATATGCGCTCGCACCTGCTATTATCAACTTAGGTTTGTGTTTGCGGGCAAGATGCGCGAGTTCGTCGTAATCAATATAACCATCCTCTTTTTTAACACCGTATGGAACCGCATTAAAGTATTTTCCTGACATGTTAATTGCCATACCATGGCTTAAATGGCCGCCGTGCGCGAGGTCCATGCCCATAAACGTATCTCCCGGGTTCATGACCGCAAAAAAAACAGCCATATTAGCCTGTGCGCCTGAATGGGGCTGAACATTTGCATGCTCTGCTCCGAACAGTTTTTTAGCACGCTCAATTGCCAGGTTTTCCACTATGTCCACATATTCGCACCCGCCGTAATACCGCTTGCCCGGATAGCCTTCGGCATATTTATTTGTAAGGGGTGTTCCCAATGCTTCCAAAACATTTTCACTTACGAAATTTTCCGAAGCAATAAGTTCAATTTTATTTCTCTGTCTGTCCACTTCATCATATATTGCTTTAGCTACCTGCGGATCAAGCTTCTCAATGTTATTAAATCGCATATGTTATTCCTCCAACTTATGTACCACGAATACAGTTTGCCATATAAAAATCATGCCTGGTCAGGTTTACCTAAAAATTATACGTTCTATGACGTATTCTGTCAATCTTCATCAAACTTTATTATCTCTTGCTACTCGTGTTCTTGATATATACATCAACGCTATCAGCCTTTGTTTTATTAACAGCACAATAACCTCAATAAAAGAGGTTATAAAAAGTGACAATAAAACATTTGAACCCACTACAAACATTCTTACAAACATACTAAGAAGCACGATAAAAAATATATTCCTTCCGATCATAAACCTGTTGCCGGCGGACAGCTTCCACGAAAGAGCAAAATTTTTGAATATTCCTACGCCTGTGTCCAATAGTGTAATTTCTTTGAATATAAATATTGCCTCTATAACAAGCCAGGCAAAAGGAAGAAGAACAATAACAAAATACATTAAAGGAAGTATTACAGCAAGCAGGCTTATAAAAAACAAAAAAAATACACCAAGAATTCCTAAGCCAATAAAGAACAAAACCTGAAAACCGATAAACCTTGGAAGGGCAGTCAGGAATTTTCTCATATAAGCGGAAAATGAAACCTCGTTAGCTTCAAGATCAACCAGATATGCGCCAAGATAAAAAAACGACAGAAGCATCGATAAAGCATATTGAATCACAATAATCCCGAATATTTTGAGCATTGTTTCAACCATTTGCGCATATTCTTCGGAAAGAAAAAACGTCATAAAAGTATCAATGTTTTCGGGCGTTGAGGAGAAATCGTTATATATCGCTAAAAACTGTTGATAATTTATATTCAATTCACCAATAAGGGGGTTAATCAAAATACCTGAACCAAACAATACCGCCAAAAGCAATACGAAAAGCGCCTGGGGGACCCCCTGCACCTTTAAATCATAAAACTTCATCATCCTCCTGAAGTAATATGTAAAATGCTTAATCGTTACTTGCCGCTGCATATTATTCACATCATTCCCTTTAGTTTTTTTATTTCATGCTTTGTCAGAAAGCGCCATTGACCAGATTTCAAACCATTTAGCGCTAAACAGCCAAGTTTAATCCTTTTGAGCATAATTACCGGATGGCCTGCTGCTTCACACATTCTCCGCACTTGACGGTTTCTGCCCTCATGTATTGTTATTTCCAATTTTGTCTTGTTTTCATACTGCTTAATTACATTTACATGTGCCGGCGCTGTTACATAACTGTCTATTTCTATTCCCGATTCAAGTCTTCGTATCGTTTCCTGTGACGGGTATCCTCTTACAACTGCGATATAAACCTTTATTATTTCATAACTTGGGTGTGTCATTCTATAAGCCAATTCACCGTCATTTGTTAATAGCAGCAAGCCGGAAGTGTCATAATCAAGGCGTCCGACGGGATAAACCCTCTCATTAAGGTTTCGAATCAAATCCATAACGGTTTTTCTTCCCTGAGGATCATGCATCGTTGTTACGTACTCCCTGGGCTTATTGAGCATGATATATACCTTGTTTTTCTCGATGCTCACAGGCTTTCCATTAAATTCAACCTTATCGGCTTCAGAAACAATTGCCCCCATTTTCGTAACAACTTCACCGTTTACCTTTACCATTCCGTTACGTATATATTCTTCCGCTTTCCTGCGGGACGCAATCCCACAGTGCGCCAAAAATTTTTGAAGTCTGAACGTTTCCGTGTTTATCCCCGCCTTGCATACAACAATAGTTTTATTTTACCCTGTCATTCCTGACTTACTCAGCATTGAACGTAATTGATACGGCTTTGTCGTCATAAAGTATCATCCACATTATAATATTACAGGTACTAACCTGCAAGTAACCACCGCTGTTTTGCAGAAGTTTTTTTCCGCTGTGAATAGAAGCAGCGGAAAAATTGCTGAGCAATTTCTTCCGCCGCCTCAAAAAAAAGTACCGTCTGCCCTGATATAACGTGTAGTTAGGAACAGGACAGACGGCACACTAATTAACTTAATTAAACGGCATAATTCATTAAAAGCTGTTACTGTATGCAGAATCATTTATCGTTATGTACCGTAATATCGATTAGTATACTCTTGCTATCTGGTATTCGGATTTATTTTTCTCATAACCTTCATCCTGATTGTATGCTTCCATAATCGCGTCGTATGTAGTGTCTATCACTACCCATTGTCTATCTATTAAAACTTCATTCCATGCATGATATCCATCAACTTTGTCTGTATAGCCTTTTATAAGTTTTGTCGGTATCCCCTGGCTTCTCAGCATTGAAGCAAACAGAGCCGAATAATCATAACATATGCCTTTTTGGGATTTAAGCGTGTTCTCTACGTCAGGGACGTACCGGCTGTCAACAGTATTTATCTTTTCGTAATCATATTCAATGTTCGAAACAACATACCGGTATATCGCTTCAACCTTATCCTTTTCATTTGTTAAGCCTTGAACAAGTTCTTCTGCGAGAGCCACCGCTGTCATTTCACTGTTCCAATTAACATTTTGAATCGATTGAAGGAAAACCATTGTATCCGATTTTATTTCGGCACTTATTTTTTTTGCATATATTACCCTATACTTTGTTCCGGATATACTTTCCAGGAAACTCACTTTATAGTTTCCGCTGCCGTTTTGTAAAGGGAAATATTCTATTCCCGGACCGAAATAATCATAGCTATATTGTTCTGATCCTATTGAAATCATCACTTTATAACGAGTGTCCGTGTCGCCGTTATAAGATATCCCAACAATGCCGTCATTAACTCTGTCAATATCAACATAAACGCCTGAAGCATCCGCATTTATGGCGTATACCGTAAGAAGCAGGAGCATTGTTATTGAAGCGATAATTTTCTTCATATAAAAATCTCTCCCTTCGGTAGCCAGGCTGCCATTGCTTACGCTTTAGGCCCTTTAGCTTTGCGCCTCCGCTTTTCAGCGGGTTTGCCATTATCGGTGAAAAGATTTCACATCGCATTCTCCTGATATTAAGTTTTAAAGACTTTCAATCAAACCTTTCTTTAGTGATTTCAGGGATCAAAAAAACTCCCAATTTCGGTAGCTAGGCTGCCATTGCTTACGCTTTAGGCCCTTTAGCTTTGCGCCCCCGCTTTTCAACGGGTTTGCCATTATCGACTGAAAGTCGCTAATCTTTTATCTATGTTTACAATATAATTATACCCCAGTTTTACTGCTTGTCAAACAAAAATTTCGTGATTTTTATGCAAAATCTGAGTCTTTTTGTTATTTATCAGATGCAAGTAATGAAAAAAACATATGCAGCGATGCTTTTACTGATCGAAAAATCCGTTTTTTTTTCTTCTGTTCCCTTTTCACTGCCTTCATATAAAATTAACTTTTCTATATCAGGGTTATAAAATCTGTCAACATCCCTACCCCAGATTATTAATGTCACATTTTATTCCTGCCCCAAATAAGCCTTCTGAATATTCCCATACTCCGTAATATTTAGGTGGTATTACGAACTCACCCTCTTTATTTATACTTCCCCAAAAAAGACCTGATTCTGTTCTATACATAACTGATGCATACCCGTTATTAAAATCTCCTGCTGAGTAAAACTTAGGTGGAATAACAAATTCACCCGTACGATCTATATACCCATATGGTTCAAGATCGTCTAAGCGTGCAAAAGCAAGACCTTCGTGAAAATTCCCTGAAGATACGAACTCCTCTTCTATGACCATATTGAATTCCGTATCAATATACCCGTACCTTTCGCCAGTTATTGATACCTGAGCCAGTCCTTCAGAAAACCTCCGTATAAACATGTATGTTGGTTCTTTAAGAACTTTCCCATTTATATCTATATACCCAATAATAAAATTAAATGGTTTATATGGATTATTGTCTCTTCTGATACCAAATGGTGCTATCCCGTTATAAAAACTTCCCGCATAATCATACCGAGGCTCCAAAACAAAATTTCCGCTTTGGTCAATGAACCCGACCAAACCATTTTTATATACTCCCGCTAATCCCTCATGGAAATCTCTTGCGCTATCAAATTGAGGTTTTATTACTATTTTTCCGTTGCTGTCGATGTATCCATACTTTCCATTCTTAAAAACCGGATATAATATACCATTCGTCTCATGATCCTCAGAAGAACTATCCAATTTGCAGGAAGAAAAGCTACCGGCAGTAATGATAATTAATAATATCAAAATAATTTTTTTCATTTGTCATACCCCCATTGTCTACCTACTATCCCAATCTCTTGAGCCCCATTCAAAAAATTGCGGTTTTCCAGTTCGCCAAGCATCCAATACCATCCTAATATCATTCGCTGAGACATTTTGGTTAGTTATCATCATATCATCGTCAGGAGTCCAAACTTCGTACCTTTCGTCATTATAATATACAACACTATCCTTTGGTGCATAATATCCATCCTGATTAAGAAACGTACCTCCTCTGTACCAGGCATTATATGCATCTCCTATGCCAAGTACATGTCCAAATTCATGGGCTGCCATTTGCCTGTATTTATCAATTGAATATGTTTCTTCTTTATACCTGTTATATAAATGTACCGTTCCAATATTCTGCCTGTGGAGCTGCTACATCAGTAGCACAATGAATCAGGAATCTCCGTCATTTATGTCGGGGAGTGTCAAATATTCACTGAACAGGAATAAGTGCGAATATTCTCCGAACACATAAAAAGACCGCTGCATTGCTGCAACAGCCTATATTTTTTATAGTCACCATTTTTAGTTATTGACACAAAAAACAGAATTATAAATCGACATTCTATTTGGAGTTTTATTGTTATTATTCAGATGTTGGAAGACAGCAATATAATATTGCTGTCTCCCGTTCCTTTTATTTCACAGAGTAAACTCAGCCTTCCTGTTTTACTCATTTTTTGAGCCGATACTCAGAATAAGGTTAAGTAAAATTCCAAATATTGCGGCACCTGCTACACACGGAACCTGTATTCCAAAGAAAGGAATATTGCCTCCAAAGGCATATTGTCCACCAAGACCGATAATCATTATCGTGGCAATAACTGCAATATTTTTTGAACTGAACAAATCAACCTTTTTCTCAACCATAATAGCTATACCCTGTGCGGCAATTGCACCGAACAAATATACCTCCAACCCTCCGATAACAGCAACAGGAATGGAATATATCGCGTTTATCAGGGGTGTAAAACAGGAAATTATCATAGCAATGACGGAAGCCGCCATAAGAACATAAACTGAGAAGACTTTTGTAATTGCCATAGCACTGATATTCTCACCATAATTGGTTCCCGCGGGACCTCCGACAAATCCTGATACGATATCGCCAATACCGTCACCAATCAGATTCAGGCCTAATTTATCCGCAATATTGTACTTCTTTTCAGATCCTTTTTTCCTGGCCAGATCATTTACGTAGATATCCAATTGATACACATGCGCTGTTGACTCCGGAATGGTTGCTATGGCTATGGGCATAATAGCTGCGACAGCCATCCAGGTAGGCTTTGGAAGCGTAAAGACAGGAAGCGCGAAAATTCCGCTGCCTGTGGTCGCGGGCAGTACCTTGAAAAGATCAATACCGGTCGCAAGCTTAATAATAAAGGCGGTAATACAACCGATAACCGGCCCTAAGATCAATGGAAGCTGTCCTAAAAAGCCTTTTAAATACACTGAAAAAAGGATAGTAGCAAGCAGTGTAACCAAAGAAATAATCCACGCCATATTTTTTGCGGCAGCTATCTGTGCTTCTGCGACAGATACGGTACCGGCTGTGTCTATAGCAATGGAATTGGCATCGCCAAGAGCGGTACCCGCCAGCGTCAGTCCTATTACCATGGCAATAGGGCCTGTAATCGTCGCCGGCAGAACCTTTTCTATTGAATCTCTGCCAAAACGGTTTACAATAAACCCTGCCAGAATGGATACAAAACCTGACATAATAATTCCGAACTGCGCCACTGCTATTTTTTCATTCAGTCCGGCTCCCGCTAATGCTTCAGATGCCATTAAGCCGGCAATCGCGGCAATATAGGAGAAACTGGATCCATAATACAATGGAATTTGTCTTTTGGTAATAAGAATGAAGCAGATCGTCGCAAGCCCGCTT
>JAAYBO010000030.1 GCA_012730095.1 Clostridiaceae bacterium | reverse complement strand
TATAAATTTCATTTTCATCCGATGATTTTTTCATTTTCTTATACAGTTCATTAATCTCTTTTTGATTCTTCTTTCTATAAGAGTAAAAAAAGTACCCCGCAATCCCTGCTGCTAACAGTGCTATTAGTGCATAAACGGCAGTGAGCAGTTTGTCTTTTTTCAGATTGATTGTAATGTATCCTTCAATATTCGGCCTATAGCTTACCTGATCGATTTTTACCGTTGAAGCGGGGGCTGATCCGTTTATCGCCTGGTTTTGCGCTGCAGGTGCTTCGCCGTGGACCATAATTGTCGTTCCGGGAATTTCTGCCTGTTCGTAGCTTTCTGTTTCGGGGTTGAAATATGAGATATAAATAGGTTCAATTTTTATTTCTCCGTTTGTTTCGGGGACAAGAATAATTTCAAACTCTTTCTTGGCGATATATTCGTTGTTTTCTATTTTTTCTTCAATATCCTTTTCCGTTTCATAAACCGAAAAGCCCGGTATCGCATCCGGAATAATTTTATCGAGCACTTCAAGGTTGCAGCTTCCGGATGCCGTAACATTAAGCGTCAGCGAATCGCCTATATTCAATTCATTTTTGCTGTAATTTGACTCAATGTTCAAATTCCCAATAATACCGGAAAAATTCGATGGTTGGTTATTCAAAGGCAGCGGTTTTACGGTTATTTCCTTGGATTCTGTTTGCAAATAAAAGGGTTTTGAAGATCGGAAAAAATCGCCCGTGCTTACATTCACTTGAAAATTATAGGCCGGTATCGTGAAAGTGCCCGTTTTTAAAGGCGACAGTATGATCTGCCTTGCTTCGTATTTTACATATTTTTTATCCTGAAGATAAACGTAAGAAGCTTTAAGGTCCTCCTGTTTAACGTCATTCATCATAAATCCGTCTATATTTATACTGTCAAGAAAACCAAAGTCCTCGATATTGTAACGCGAGTAAAGTTCATACGTAAGAACGGCCTTTTGCCCAAAATATATTTTTTCTGCAGATATATTGGTTTTTATAAAAAGGTCCTTTAATTCTCCCGTCGTATCTTCCCTTGTTTCCTTTACCGTTATTTTTAATTCGTTGGTCCGGTACGTTTTGCCCTTGTATTCCATGCTTGCCTGTATGGTAAATTCCCCGGTTTTTTTCGGCATAATTGTGTAATAATGCTCCTTTTTATAGGTTGCTTTATTATTAATAATCGATGTGGAAGTAGACTGGCTTGACGATAAAACGTCAAAATTCTCCAACCCGTCTATTTTTAATACTTTAGCATCCTGAGCATTTACAAGAGAAAGTACAAGATTCGTGCTCGCTCCCATATCAAGGCTGAGGCTGTCAATGCTTAAAATGAATTCGGGCTCATTGGCAAGAACCAACAGCTGAGTATATAGAAGCGTAATAATGATGCATATTAAACTTATTAATACTCTCTTTCCTGTTTTTTTACCAGTCATATTCATCCTCTCCTTGATAACCTTTTACATGCCTGTTATTTTTAAGGGCCTGTTCTTCCTGTTTTTCAAGCATTTTCAGCACCTGCCCGATCCTGTCGTCCGCGTCACCGACTTTTGAATCGTCCGTTTCGCTTAATCCGGATGGTTCTTGCTCTTCCTGCTGATTGCTGCCGAATTCTTCCGATGCAGCATCATCCTGTCCGCTGCTTTGTTCCGTGTCTGAATTCTGCTGGTTCTCATCTTCGCCGTTATTCTGATTATTATTTTCCTGCCCGTTCTGTTCATTCTGCTGTGAGCTGCCGCTTTGTTCATTCTGCTGTTCTTCCTTATTCTGTTCGCCGTTTTGGCTGCCCTGCCCGTTATTCTGCCCGTCTTCCTGGTCGCCGTTGTTTTCGTCCTGCGGTTGGTTTTCGTTCATACTTTCCTGAAGCTCTTTAATCTTTTCTTCCGTAAACTCGTAATTAAACTTTAACTCAACATTTTCAGGATACTTCAAAATGCCCTGTTTGTATGTTTCCAAAG
>JAAYBO010000029.1 GCA_012730095.1 Clostridiaceae bacterium | reverse complement strand
TTTCCTTTTTAGAATTTTAGGGTTAGAATAAAATTAAAGGAGGGAACAGTTTGAAAAAAACACCACTGTATGAAAACCATATAAGGCTGGGCGGAAAGATTATTGAATTCGGGCAGTGGCTTTTGCCTGTGCAATATACAGGCATACTTGAAGAGCATGAACAGGTTCGTAAAGCCGCCGGCCTTTTTGACGTGTCGCATATGGGCGAGATACTCGTAACAGGCCCGGATGCGGCAACCTTTATTCAAAAACTGATTACAAACGATATTGAACCCGCGAAAGATGGGCAGATCGTTTACTCACCAATGTGTTATCCTACGGGGGGCACTGTCGATGATTTGCTTGTTTACAAATTCTCTCGCGAAATGTATCTATTAATCGTAAACGCAAACAATATCAACAAGGATTTTGAATGGATACTTGAAAACGTTGAAGGCAGAGCAGAGGTTAAAAACGTTTCGGATGATTATGCGCAGCTTGCGATACAGGGGCCGAAAGCGCAGGAAATACTGCAAAAAATAACATCCTGCCCGCTTAGCGAAATAAAATTTTTCAGGTTTACCGAAAGTGTTCTCCTAAATGAGATAAAAGCGATTATCTCACGAACCGGATATACCGGTGAGGATGGGTTTGAAGTATATATATCGCCTGAAAACGCGGTTTCGTTGTGGGATAAATTATTGGAAGCGGGAGAGAGCGACTGTTTGGTACCGGCAGGACTGGGCGCAAGAGACACGCTGCGCCTTGAAGCTGCTCTTCCTTTATACGGTAATGAAATCAACAGTGATATAACCCCTCTTGAAGCCGGGCTTGGGAAATTTGTAAAGCTGAAAAAGGAAGGCTTTATTGGACGTGAAGTGCTGTTAGATCAATATCAAAGCGGGGTTAAAAGAAAGCTTGCGGGCTTTGAAATGCTGGAAAAAGGAATCCCAAGAAGCCGATATTCAATACAAAAGAATGGAGAAGTTATCGGGTATGTTACATCCGGAAGCTTTTCACCAAGTTTGAAAAAAAGCATCGGCCTGGCACTGATAGAATCCGCTTATGCCGAAGAGGGCACCGGGCTTGATATTGTGATCCGCGGCAAACCTGTTCGGGCGGTTTGTGTTCCTGTGCCTTTTCGCTTTAAAAAATATCAAAAATAATAGTTGTTTGCATCGAAAGGAAGGTATTTATGAAAGAGTTTGAAATCAAAAAGTATTCAAAGGAGCATGAATGGATTGGCGTAGAAGGTAATAAAGCGTATATCGGTATTACCGAATATGCGGGAAATTCTCTTGGAGAAATCGTATATGTAGAGCTCCCCGAATTGGGAAGCGAATTGAATGCCGGAGACGTTTTAGGTGTTGTTGAATCTGTAAAGGCCGCCTCCGATGTATATTCTCCAATATCCGGAAAGGTAGTGGAAATAAACGAGGAACTTTCCGAAAATCCCGAAAAAATCAACGAAGACCCTGAAAACTGCTGGATAGCCGTATTGGAAATAAGTGACCCCGCACAGATAGACGAACTGATGGATGAAAAGGAATATAAAAAGTACAGCACCGAGGAGGAATAAAATGTCAAAATATATTCCGAATACTGATGAGCAAAAGCGGGATATGCTTTCTGAAATCGGTGTCGCTGATATAAATGATTTGTTTTGCGACATACCTGAAGAAATCCGCGTAAAAGGACCTCTTAATCTTCCAAAGTCATTATCCGATATCGAATTGACAAAACATATGCAAATGCTTTCCGATAAAAACTCTGATACTGATCATTACACATGCTTTATTGGCGCGGGAGCGTATGATCACTATATTCCGGCAATAATTGATCATCTGATATCGCGCCAGGAGTTCTATACCGCATATACTCCATACCAGCCGGAAATCAGCCAGGGAACGCTGCAGGCTATTTTTGAATACCAGTCAATGATTTGCCTTTTAACAGGGATGGATGTTTCAAACGCATCTTTGTATGACGGCGCGTCGGCAGTTGCGGAAGCGGTATTACTGGCATGCAGGGCAACCGGAAGAACGCATGTTTTAGCGGCAAAAACACTGCACCCTGAAAGTCGCGAAGTTTTAAGAACATATACTAAATTCAGCGGTATAACTGTTGACGAATACGGATTTTTGAACGGTATCGCGGATTTATCCGATCTGGAAGCGCGGTTAAGTCCCGATACGGCTGCGGTTGTAATACAAAATCCTAATTTTTTTGGTATTATTGAAGACTTAAAAGAAATTGCCGAACTTGCCCATAAAAACAAGTCTTTACTGATTGCAAGCTGTGATCCGATTTCCCTCGCGCTGCTCAAACCACCCGGCGAGCTCGGTGCCGATATTGTAGTGGGTGAAGGCCAGTCCCTTGGAAACCCGTTAAGTTTCGGAGGACCATACCTCGGTTTCTTTGCAGCTTCCAAACAGTTAATGCGAAAAATTCCCGGCAGGGTGGTTGGCGAAACAGTTGATTTATCAGGCAAAAGAGGATTTGTTCTTACGCTCCAAACGAGGGAGCAGCATATCAGAAGAGAAAAGGCAACGTCGAACATATGCACTAACCATTCATTGAATGCTTTGGCCGCGACAATATACCTTACGGCAATGGGGAAAAACGGACTTCGCGAAGTGGCGGAGTTATGTGCGCAAAAGGCGCATTATGCATACTCGCGGCTGATAGAAACAAATAAGTTTTCACAGGTTTTCAGCGCTCCGTTTTTCAAGGAATTTGCCGTGAAATACCGCGGGGATGTGCATGAGCTTACCGCACGGCTGTTGGAGCAAAAAATTCTTGCCGGTTATATTTTAGAACATGACTACACAGATATGGATAATGTACTGCTTGTTGCGGTAACCGAAAAAAGGACAAAGCACGAGATTGATACTCTTGTTGAAAGGGCGGTGTGTGTATAATGAAAACTGAGACTCAAACTATCTTTGAAAAAAGCCGGCCGGGAAAGAAGGCTTATTCACTGCCTGAGTGTGATGTTCCAAAGACGCCGCTTTCCGAATTGATCCCCGGCAATTTTCTGCGTGACACCCCGCCTGAGCTGCCCGAAGTGAGCGAAGTGGACGCGGTACGTCATTTTACCGAGCTTTCAAAATGGAATTACGGTGTCGATTCGGGTTTTTATCCACTGGGTTCGTGTACAATGAAATACAACCCCAAAATAAATGAAGAGATAGTTAGAATGAAAGGATTTACACAAATCCATCCATACCAGTCCGGGGAATCGGTTCAGGGATGTCTTGAAGTCCTGTATAAAACGGGAGAAATGCTTGCGGAAATAACCGGAATGGATAAATTTTCGCTCCAACCGGCTGCCGGGGCTCATGGTGAGCTTTGCGGGCTTATGATAATGAAAGCCTGGCACGAAAGCCGTAATGATACGGTAAGAAAAAAGATTATAATACCCGACTCGGCGCATGGTACAAACCCGGCTTCGGCAGCAGTGGCGGGATTCGATGTTGTTGAAGTAAAATCCGATGAAAACGGCTGGATAGATTTAAATTCGCTCCGCGAAACAATGAGCAGTGAAATTGCCGGGTTGATGCTGACGAACCCGAATACACTGGGCCTGTTTGACGGCAATATACTTGAAATTGCCGATATCGTTCATGAAAAAGGCGGGCTTTTATACTATGACGGCGCTAATATGAATGCGATTATGGGTATAACAAGGCCGGGGGATATGGGTTTTGATATAGTGCATCTGAACCTGCACAAAACGTTCAGCACGCCGCACGGTGGAGGAGGGCCGGGTTCGGGTCCTGTAGGAGTTGTTGAGAAACTTGTTCCGTTCCTTCCTAAGCCTGTTATTGAATATTCCGGCAAATCTTATTATCTGGATTACGAGCGTCCTCTTTCAATCGGAAGGGTTAAATCCTTCTACGGCAATTTTGCCGTAGTTTTAAAAGCTTATGCGTATATTTTGTCAATGGGTCCGGAAGGGCTTAGGCAGGCATCGGAGACTGCAGTGCTTAATGCAAACTACATTCTGAAAAAATTAAAAAATGACTATTTGCTGCCTTATGATCGCGTATGTATGCATGAGGTGGTTTTTTCCGCTATGAAACAAAAAGAATATGGCGTTACGGCAACGGATATTGCCAAACGCCTGCTGGATTTCGGTTATCATCCGCCGACTGTGTATTTTCCGTTGATTGTTAAAGAAGCGTTAATGATTGAACCAACCGAGACGGAAAGCAAGGAAACCCTTGACCAATTTATTTCAGCAATGAAACAGATTGCGAAGGAGGCGGAAAATGACCCTGAATGCTTAAAATCGGCACCGCATAATACTGTTGTTTCAAGGCTTGATGAAGCAAGAGCGGCAAGAAAACCAGTTTTAAATGAGATGTCCGGGACAAATAATTAAATATAAGCGCATTATAAAGCATTAGCGGCATCTTTAAGGCTTTCGAATACGAAATCGGGCTTAATTTCCGAATTTATCAGGTCCTCGGCTTTTGTTTCCCCGGATAGTACAAGCAGGCCGGCAGCACCGTGGTTATATGCCGTTGCGATATCGGTATACAGCCTGTCGCCTGCAAATACTATGTCGCTAATATCCAAACCGGTCCTGTCAAGTATAAAATCAACCGTTTCCCTGTAGGGCTTGCCGAGATATTTCGGCTTTACGCCAGTAGAAGCGGTTATGAACGCACACATTGCCCCGCAGTCGGGAATAAACCCGTCTTCTGTGGGACAGTTAAAATCAGGATGGGAAGCTATAAAATCACGGCCGTTTCTTATAAGACGGCATGCCTGGGTGAGCTTATCATAATTAATAGTCATGTCAAAGGTTAATACAACGGCATCGGCATCTTCTTTACTCAGGCGTATTCCGCTTTCTCTGAAGTGATCCTCAACAATTTGTGTCGCAATAAGAAAAATTTTTTTATCGGAATAATATTTTTTCAGAAAATTGATTGTCACATCTCCCGATGTGGCAATCTGATCCTTATTTATTACGCATCCCATTGATGCAAGCTTATTAATATAGTAATCTGATGTTCTTGACGAATTGTTTGTAAAGAACATAAAACCTTTTCCTGTTTGCTTCAGCTTTTCAATGAATTCCATTGAACCTTCAATTAAGTTGTTGCCAAGGTAGAATGTTCCGTCCATATCCAAAACGAAAAATTTTTTGTTCTTTAATTCTTTTTTGTTTTTCATTATTTCACCTTTCTGTCGTTTAACAAGCCGTTTGTTCTTTGTCCGATACCGGAATATTACCTGTTGCAACTATGTTTATACCTGTGCCAAGCAAATTCTCCACGATTATATCACCGATTTTTACAGGGGCTTTGACACAGCAGCGGTTGATTTCTTTCATACAATCCAAAATCATCCGTTTGGGGATAGGTTTTTCCGTTTTAACAGGCACCACCGGAAGACAACCGTTTCTAACCTTAACGGTGCTTGTTACAATTCTTACCGGATTTGTGCATTCAGCCCGGGCATATTCAAGCCCGCGTTTACACTTATATCCTTTAACACTGTTTATAGTATCCCCGTCCAGCGTGACCTCCATCAGGCAGCCAATGGGACAGTTTATACAAACAAGCTTTCTCTTTTCCGGCATCTATAGTCCCTCCTTGTCTGTCACTAACTCTACAACCAGCTCTTCACCCGCTTTAACCGCCTGAAGAGCTTTATCCTTCAACTCAATAATCTCCATTTCACCGGGGGTAACTTTTATCTTTTTACGCTCAACAAGTATATTGTTTCCGCACCTTACAACCAGCCTTACATTTCTATATACATCGGCAACCCTGAAAAATATCTTCACCGTACCCCGGTATAAAGACTGTCTCCGGATTAAATGCGGAACGGTATACCGTATGCCGTTTCCCGCTGTCACAACTATTGTTTCTTTTCGATCCGGGACATTCGTGCCTAATATATAGTCGGCAGCCGATTCTCCCGCACGTTCGCTTTCATTTGACACATAGTCAACGAGGTCATGTACGTGGGCCACGTTTCCGCACGCAAAAATGCCTTCGACCGAGGTTTCCATACGATCGTCAACGACTGGGCCCGACGTGATTTGATCGATTTTAATTCCCGCATCCCTCGAAAGCTCGTTTTCGGGTATCAAGCCTACGGACAAAAGAAGTGTATCACAGGGCACAAATTCAGCCGTTTCCATTATTGGTTTTCTGTTTTGATCAACTTCCGCTACCGTAACCCCTTCAAGCCTTTCTTTTCCGTGGATTGACACAACCGTATGGTTAAGTCTTAACGGGATGTTATAGTCATCAAGACATTGTACAATATTCCGTGTAAGCCCCCCGGAGTACGGCAGCAGCTCACACACCATTTTAACTTCCGCTCCTTCAAGCGTCAGCCTTCTGGCCATTATAAGCCCGATATCTCCCGAACCAAGTATTACTACCGACTTACCAGGCATATATCCGCAAATATTAACATATTTTTGAGCGGTTCCCGCGGTATAAATACCTGACGGCCTTTCACCAGGTATATTTAGAGCGCCGCGTGTTCTTTCCCTGCAGCCCATTGCCAGAATGACACTCTTTGCCTTTATAGTAAAAACACCTTCGGTACTGTTAACCGCGGTAACAGTTTTATCATTGTCGATATTCAAAACGGTTGTTTCCAGAAAATATGGAATCTTCATCTGGTGTACCCTGTCAATAAACCTTGCGGCATATTCAGGGCCGGTTAGTTCTTCACCAAAATAATGAAGGCCAAAACCGTTGTGAATACATTGATTAAGAATTCCACCAAGACTATTTTCCCTCTCCAGAATAAGAATATCCTGAATACCTTTCTCCTTTGCTTTTACAGCGGCGGCCATTCCGGCCGGTCCGCCGCCTACAACGACTAAATCAACTTTTTTCATAGAAACCCCCTGCAGTATGCTATTTTGTCCTCTTAAGCAGGAATACTGATTCTCCGCCGGATTTTGTTACTTCTTCAAAAGGAATTCCAAGCTCTTTTGATAGTATCTCAACAATTCTTGGACTGCAAAATCCCCCCTGGCACCTGCCCATTCCCGCTCTGGTCCTGCGTTTTACGGCGTCTACGC